>NZ_QRKO01000023.1:0-35699 GCF_003471985.1 Collinsella sp. AM15-2
GCGCCTGTCTTGTTTTGAGAAGTGGGCTTCGCGAACTTCTCAAAACAAGACAGGCGCCCCGGCCCCGGCGATATATCACTGGCTGACCATAGTTATATGCACAGTATCCAAGGTAGCGTCAGCAAAGTCCCCATTACTTTAAAAATTATCAGCCCCCGCATATCGAAACGATCGAGAGGGCCGCCTCCGGGCGGGGAGACTTTGTCTGGGGAAGTTCGCGAAGCCCACTTCCCCAGACAAAGCCACCCCGCCGGGCAAGGCCCCAGCGCGAGACCGTCCCAGATGCCTACCTACTCGTTGTCGCCTGCGGTCATTTGCGTTGCGGAGAGCGTGCCGTCGGCGGCAGTTGCAGCCGCAGCGTCGGGCCAGACCCAGTCAGTGAAGGCCGGGTGATCGAAGCCCTCGTTGCACGCGAACTCAAAGGCCTCGGTGCGGAAGGCCTCCCACTCATCAATCTGCTCGGCAAACTTATCGGCGTCGACCATGCGCAGCACGTCGGCGGCCAGGGCCCAGCGGTCCATGTTGTTCAGGCGCAGCATGTCGAACGGCGTGGTCGTGGAGCCCTTCTCCTCGTAGCCGTGAACGCGGAAGGCGTCGTGGCCGGGGCGGTTCCAGATCAGGCGGCGAATCGTGCCGGCATAGGCGTGGAATGCGAAGAGCACGGGCTTCTCGCCGCAACCGAACAGCTCAGCCCAGCGCTCATCGCTGATGGCCTGGTCGTTCTCGCAGACGTTCTGAATCTTGAGCAGATCGACCACGTTAACGAACCACGCCTTAATGCCTAGCTCGCGCAGCATGTCGGTTGCAGCCAGGGCCTCGAGCGTCGGCACGTCACCGCAGGTCGCAACCACGACGTCGGCCTCGGCGAGTGAACCAGCGGTCGATGCCCACTTCCAAGTCGCGACGCCCTCGGCGAGCTCGGCCTTTGCCTCGTCGACCGTCTGGAAGGTCGGGGCGGGCTGCTTGCCGCAGAAGATGGCGTTGACGCAGTCAGTCGACTGGTAGACGCGCTCGGCCACAGCGAGGGCCATGTTGGCGTCGGCCGGATAATAAGCATTCACGATATGCGTGTCGTTGGCCTTGTTGAGCAGCAGGTCGATAAAGCCGGGGTCCTGGTGCGAGAAGCCGTTGTGGTCCTGACGCCAGACATGGCTCGACAGCAAAATGTTGAGGCCGCTGATGGGGGCACGCCACGGAATCTCGCGCTTGGTGGCCTCGAGCCACTTGCAGTGTTGGTTGACCATGGAATCGACCACGTGGACAAAGCTCTCGTAGGAGCTCCACACGCCGGAGCGTCCGGTGAGCACGTAAGCCTCGAGGAAGCCTTCGCACTGGTGCTCGGACAGCTGCTCGACGACCTTACCGGAGCCTGCCAGCAGCTCGTCGTTGGCATCGTCCTCGTAGAAGCCGGCATCCCACTGCTTCTTGGTCACCTTGTAGGCTGCCTGCAGGCGGTTGGACGCGGTCTCGTCGGGGCCAAAGATGCGGAAGTCCTCCATGTTCTTAGCCAGAACGTCGGCAGTGTACTCGCCAAAGACGCGGGCGGCCTCGGTGGAGCCCCAGCCATGGCCCTTCTCGGCAACGGGAATCTCGTGGGCGTGAATATCGGGGAGCTCGAGCTCGCGGCGCACCTTGCCGCCGTTCGCGTTGGGATTGGCGCCGATACGCAGCTCGCCGGTCGGCATAAAGGCCGTCACCTCGGGGCGCACCTGGCCCTCGGGCGTAAAGAGCTCCTCGGGCTTATAGGAGCGCAGCCACTCGCGCAATACGCGGAAGTGCTCATGGGTGTCCTTGGCACTCGCCAACGGCACCTGATGGGCGCGCCAGGAGTCCTCGGTCTTCTTGCCGTCGATGTGCTTGGGGCAGGTCCAACCCTTGGGAGTACGGAACACAATCATGGGGTAGGCAGGGCGGGCCACGGTCTCGCCTGCGGCGGCCTGGGCCTGCGCGGTGGCCTTGATGTCGCAAATCTCATCAAAGACCTGCTCAAACAGGGCAGCGAAGCGCTCGTGGATGCTTGCGTGGCTCTCGTCGTCAAAGCCGGCGACAAAGAAGTGCGGCTTGTAGCCCATGCCCTCAAAGAACTTGGTGAGCTCCTCGTCGGACACGCGAGCGAGGATGGTGGGGTTGGCGATCTTGTAGCCGTTGAGGTGCAGGATCGGCAGGACGATACCGTCGGTTGCCGGGTTCACGAGCTTGTTGGACTGCCAAGAGGTGGCAAGCGGACCGGTCTCGGACTCACCGTCGCCCACCACGGCCACGGCCAGCAGGCTCGGGTTGTCCATGACGGCGCCGTAGGCGTGGCTGAGCGTGTAGCCGAGCTCGCCGCCCTCGTGGATGGAACCGGGCGTCTCGGGCGCAAAGTGGCTCGGGATGCCGCCGGGATAGGAGAACTGGCGGAAGAACTTCTGCAGGCCGGCCTCGTCATTGGTGATGTCGGGGCGGATCTCGCGGTAGGTGCCGTCGAGCAACGACTGAGCAGTCCCGGCGGGGCCACCGTGACCAGGACCCATCAAGAAGATAGCATTCTGGTTGTGGTCGGCAATGAGACGATTGACGTGACCGAACAGGAAGTTGATGCCGGGCGTGGTACCCCAGTGGCCAACCAGGCGGTGCTTAACGTCCGGACGACCGAAGTCGCGCGTCTCGCCGGTCTTCTCGTCGACAAAGTCGGGGCGCATTAGCGGGTTAGAGCGAAGGTAGATCTGACCGACGGACAGATAGTTCGATGCGCGCCAATACAGGTCGACGCCCTCGAGCTCGGAAGCCGGCACCTCGTGGCCCAGCTTTTGCCACGGCGTCCCCAGTGTTTTAGCCATTGTTTATGTCCCTTCGCTGTGCGGTCGCCCTCCGATACGGCAACCTTTCGTTGGGACTAGTATATTTGCTAAAACGTTTTATCATGGTGAAAAAACGTTTTATCACTCTTATCAATCCCATCGATTAGCAAAACGCGACATTCACCTGCGGCGTTGATTGTCACAGGTGCTCCACATTCGGTCTCTGCAAATTGGTAAACGTGTTTAGTTGTGTTTAGTAAGTTCGAGCACGCTGTCCTTAACGATAAGCTCCGGCTCCAGAACGACCTCTTCGGCACGCCTGCCGCCCCTACCGGCAAGACGCTTGGACATGCAGCCAAAAGCATGCTCCGCAAGGACACCAGGGTCCTGCTCAATCGCGGTCAGCGCCGGCTCAAAGAGAACGTCGGCCGCCGAGTTGTCATAGCTCACCACCGAGATATCGCCCGGGATGCTCTTCCCCATCTCGTGCAAGCGCTTGAGCAAACCGAGGGCAATGTTATCCGAGCTTGCGAACACGGCAGTGGCGTCAGTTGCGAGCACCGCCTCCGAGGCCTCGTATGCGCTCGGAATGTAGTACTCGCTCTCAAACTCCAAACGCGCGTCGATCGGCAGGCCAACCTCGCGCAGCGCGCGCTCATAGCCGGCAAGTCGCTTGCGACCCGTATTGGAACGGCGGGCATTAACCAGGCAGGCAATACGGCGGTGGCCTTGCTCGATCAGATAGCGGGTAGCCATATAGCCGCCCATCTCGTGGTCGAACATCACCTTGTCGCACTCGAGCCCCTCAATGGCACGGTCGACCATTACGGCCGGGATGGGCAGGTGGCTGACTTCTTCGCGCAGGGCGCGGTCATCGGAGAACTCGTCACCCACCACCAGGAAGACGCCATCAACGCCGCGCGTCACCAGCTGGCGCAGCAGCTCCAGATCGTCATCGGCGCTTCCGCCCGAGCTGGTAATGAAGAGCGCATAGCCGTCCTCGCGGCAGCGCTTTTCCAGGCTACCGGCGAGCGAGGCAAAAAAGCGGCTCTCGATGTTAGGGACGATAAGGCCCAGCGTGCGCGACTCGCGCATGACCAGGCTGCGCGCAATCTGGTTGGGAACATAGTGGTTGCGCGCCGCGACCTCTTTGATGAGTTTGCGGTTTTCTTCCGAGATGCGACAGGGCCGATTATTGAGAACAAGCGAGACCGACGAGGGGGAAAGCCCCACCTCCTGGGCGATCTGCTTGAGGGTGACTTTGTTGGCCATCTCGCTCCTTCCGGGTTTACGCGCAATCTCTTGAAAGTATAGCGACTACCCCTCTACCTCGGTGATAAACACTTTACCAATCCGGTGGACGGCTGTTTTATCGCCGCCAGCGCACCAAATCCGTCCGGGTGGGGTATATTGCAATCGATTGATGACAACGACCACCAAAAGGCGGATATTCGTATGCACGAGAACGACTTTTTTAACGAGGACCTGCTGTGCGCGCTCGCTGGCGTTGCCGGCGAGGACAACGTGCTGATGAGCGAGCCCATGCGCGAGCACACCACGTTTAAGATCGGCGGCCCGGCCGACGTCTTTGTCATGCCCGATACCGAGCAGGGCCTCGTCGCCACGCTCGATACCTGCTATCGCTGCGACCTGCCACTCACCATCGTGGGCAACGGCTCCGACTTGCTCGTCGGCGACAAGGGCATCCGCGGCGTCGTCGTAGCGCTGGGCGAGGGCCTCTCCGACATTACGGTCGACGGCACGCACGTCACGGCGGCAGCCGGCGCCTTGCTTTCCGATGTCGCCGCGGCGGCAGCCGAGGCCGGTCTCACCGGCATGGAGCCCATCTCGGGCATTCCCGGATCGGTCGGCGGCGCCTGCTACATGAACGCCGGTGCCTACGGTGCCTGCATGGCCGATGTACTGGAGTCCGTGCGCGTCTACAAGCCCGCCCGCATGCTTGACGACGGTACCCGCGGTAGCGGCAGCATTATCGAGTTCGATGTCGATGAGCTCAACCTGGGCTATCGCAAGAGCCGCATTGCCGACGACGGTTTCATCGTGCTTTCGGCCACTTTCAATCTCGCCCCGGGCAACGCCGCGATGATCAAGGCCGACATGGATGACTACCGCCAGCGCCGCGAGGACAAGCAGCCGCTCGACATGCCGAGCGCCGGCTCCACCTTCAAGCGCCCCGAGGGCTACTTTGCCGGCAAGCTCATCATGGACGCCGGCCTGCGAGGACACGCCATCGGCGGCGCGCAGGTGAGCGAAAAGCACTGCGGCTTCATCGTCAACGCCGACCACGCCACCGCCGCCGATGTCGACGAACTCATCCGCCACATCCAAACAACCGTCAAAGACCAATTCGACGTAGACCTAGAACCCGAAGTCCACCGAGTAGGCGAATTCCTTTAACAAAGAAGGCCCCGAAAGGGGCCTTCACTTTCTTTTATTCAGACAACCAATCCGGTGCGTAGCGCCCCGAACCCGAGAGGGCCGCGTGCCCGCCCGCAATATATTTGATTGATCGCGAGTTCCGCACGCAAAGAAGGCCACTTAATGTGGCCTTCGTCTTGCGCAGGACTGCCCGAGCAGGCAATCAAATATATTGCGGGCGGGCACGCGGCCCAGTCGGCTTTACGACAGCGCAATACCGCCAAGCCAGCCCCAACGCACGCCAGAGCCAGTACCATAGAAGCTAATAAACGAATCAAGCGACTTCGACGTAATGGCACCCTCGTTGCTCATAACGATGCCGCCGCCAACGTAGATACCCACATGACCGTAGATAAGGCCCGGAGCACCCGTGCCGCTGTGCGAGGAATCGGCCACGATCATGCCCACCTGCAGCGCCGAGCGGTCGGAGCTATAGCACCAGGCGTTGAACATGTCACACGCGTTGCCGCCAAAATAGCCCACGCCGGCATTGCGGAAGACGTTGGTAACCCAGGCAGCGCACCAGCCCTGGCCGGGAGAAGGCGTCGAGTAGCACGCATTGACGACGGCCTGCTGCTTGCCCGAACCGCCCGTCTGTTGCGGGGTGCCGCCGGCATACGAGCCGCCACCCGAGCTCGAGCCACCCGAAGAAGAGCCCGTGTTCGCAGAGGCCGCGGCTGCCGCAGCCGCCTTCCTAGCGGCCTCCTCAGCCTGGGCGGCAGCGAGGATCTCGGAATCGCGCTGAGCCATGAGTTCCTTGACGTCGTCGGAAAGACCGTTCAGCACGGTCTGGACTTCTTGCTGCTTGGCCTGCATATCCTGCATCTGAGCCGTCTGCTGGTCCTTGAGTTTCTCCAGGTCGGCCTTTTGTGATTCGAGCTCGGTCTTCTGCGCGTCGAGCTCAGCCTGAATCGTCTGGATATCCTCGATGGCATCGCGGTCGCTCTTGTTGATCTTCTCAACGTAATGCGCGTTGGCGACGAGTTCCTCAAACGAGCCAGAGGCCAGCAGCAGCGACAGGATGTTCGTGCCGCCGGACTTGTAGCTGGCGGCCACGCGATCGGAAAGGTCGTTGCGCTTCTTCTTGAGCTCGGCCTTCTTTTCATCGATCTGGGCCTGCGTGTCGTCAATCTTGCCCTGGACATTCTCGATGTCGTTGAGGGTCTGGGCATTCTTGTTGGCCAGCGCCGCATACTCATTTGCGATGCTGTCGAGCTGGGCCTGAACCTCGTCGAGCTGGGCCTGGGCGGCATTCAGTTTATCGGTGGTTTCTTTGGAAGCCTCCGCCGCATGGGCGCGAGTGGGCAGGCCAAAAAGAACTGCCGCAGAAGCGGCGCCGAACAGGGCCTTGAGGGCAGTGCGGCGCGAGAGCTCCTGGGAAAGGATGGAATCGCTGTTTGGTGACATATGTACTCCGTTACATGCTTATTTATATGTCGCTCAACTCATACATATTAGCGTACATATGACGCGTCCCAACGATTTCCACGAACGGCAGGAAACTGCAAGGTCGGCGGCTCGTAAGCAATTGTTAAATTTGAGGTAACAATTGAGCAAGCTCTTCTATGAGTACGTTAACATAATCCTCTGCTTTTCCTCAGCGCACGATTTGGGCGTCCCCGCCTGCGCTATACTCCCCTCTAGAAGTGTTCCTGATTCGATAGGAGACTACATGTCCAAAGCGCTCGACCCCAAAGACACCTGCGTCCTCGTTACCGGTGGCGCCGGCTTTATCGGCTCGCACACCGTCGTTCAGCTGCTCGAGGGTGGCTACCAGGTCGTCATCGTCGATGATCTCTCCAACTCCAGCGCCGTCGCCGTCGACCGCGTCAAGACCATCGTGGGCGACGAGGCCGCCAAGAACCTCACCTTCTACGAGGCCAACGTGCTCGACCGCGATGCGATGAACAAGATCTTCGATACCCATCAGATCGACCGCGTCATCCACTTTGCCGGCTTTAAGGCCGTCGGCGAGTCGGTGAGCAAGCCCGTCGAGTACTACCACAACAACATCGAGAACACCCTGGTGCTCATCGACGTCATGCGCAACCATGGCTGCAAGTCCATCATCTTCTCGAGCTCCTCGACCGTCTACGGCGACCCGGACAACCCGCCCGTCACCGAGGAGGATCCTAAGAAGCCCGCGACCAACCCCTATGGTTGGACCAAGTGGATGATCGAGCAGATCCTTATGGACGTCCACACCGCCGACCCCGAGTGGGACGTCGTGCTGCTCCGTTACTTCAACCCCATCGGCGCTCATCCGTCGGGCCTGATCGGCGAGGACCCCAAGGGCATCCCCAACAACCTGGTACCCTATGTCGCCCAGGTCGCCGTGGGCAAGCTCGAGGCCGTTCAGGTCTTTGGCAACGACTACCCCACCCCCGACGGCACCGGCGTGCGCGACTACATCCACGTGTGCGATCTGGCCTCTGGTCACGTTGCCGCCCTTAACTGGATGAACGGCAAGACCGGCGTCGAGATCTTTAACCTGGGCACCGGCACCGGCACCTCGGTACTCGAGGTCGTCGCCGCCTTCTCCAAGGCTTGTGGCAAGGAGCTGCCCTACGTGATCCGCGAGCGCCGCGCCGGCGACATCGCTGCCAACTGGTGCGATGCCTCCAAGGCCGAGCGCATGATGGGCTGGAAGGCCCAGTACGACATCGCGGACATGTGCCGCGATAGCTGGAACTGGCAGAGCCACAACCCCAACGGCTTCGCCGACGCCGAGTAGCAAAAACCTACATACTGTTCTTGCCCCGATCTCACGTTGTGAGGTCGGGGCTTTTTCATGGCATGTAGCCATTCGCCGAAAATCGACCAACTTTTTTATCTTGCCTGTACATGTTTAAACAACATGTTTTACAATAGGCGTATCGAATCAGAACATCGGAGGCGGACTGCATACCCATCGGCAGGCCGACCCCACAACAAGAAGGTTGGTGAGCGCATTCATGGAGCGTGCAAGCGGCGTCCTCATGCCCGTCTCATCTCTGCCCGGACCATACGGAATCGGCGGCTTTGGCTGGAATGCCTACGACTTCGTCGATTTTCTCGCCTCGTGCAAACAACATTACTGGCAGATTCTGCCCCTTACGACGACTAGCTATGGCGATTCGCCCTATCAGTCGTTCTCGGCCCGCGCAGGCAACCCCAACTTTATCGACTTTGCCGAACTTATCGAGGCAGGGTATCTGGAGCAGCGCGATATCGATGGCGTGTATCTGGGATCCGACCCCAGCAATGTCGACTACGGTGCTATCTTTGGCGGCCGCCGTCAGATTCTCGACCGCGCCGCCGAGCGCTTTGCTGCCGACAAGCCGGCCGATTTCGATGACTTTATCCAGGCCAACGAGGACTGGCTCATCCCCTACTGTGAGTTCATGACCGTCAAAGAGGAGTGCGGTCTCAAGGCGTTTTGGGAGTGGCCCGCGGAGCTCCGCACCCGCGGTGAGGCTTCTGCCAAGGTCTGCGCCGACCATCCGGCGCGTATGCTCTACCACCAGATGACGCAGTACTTCTTCGATCGCCAGTGGAGCCGCCTCAAGGCCTATGCCAACGAGCGCGACATTCTCATCATCGGCGACCTGCCTATCTATGTCTCGCGTGACTCCGTCGAGATGTGGGCGACACCCGAGCTCTTTAAGATCGACGCCGCCGGCAATCCCGTGAGCGTCGCCGGCACGCCGCCCGACCAGTTCTCGGCCACCGGCCAGTACTGGGGCAACCCCATCTACGACTGGGACGCCATGGAGTCCGACGGCTTCTCCTGGTGGGAGGGCCGCATTCGCGCCGCCCTCGACATGTACGACGTCATCCGCCTGGATCACTTCCGCGGCTTCGAGGCCTATTGGGAGGTGCCGTTCTCCTCGCCCGATTCGTCCTACGGTTCGTGGACGCAGGGTCCCGGCCTCAAGTTCTTCAAGACGCTCGAGGAAAAGCTCGGCACGCTGCCCATCATCGCCGAGGACCTGGGTTTCCTCACTCCCGGTGTCATCGACATGCGCGACAACTCGGGTTTCCCCGGCATGAAGATCCTGCAGTTCGCCTTTGAGGGCACCAACTCGTACTACCTGCCGCATAACTACATCGCCAACACCGTCGCCTATGTGGGCACCCACGACAACGAGACGGCGCGCGGCTGGTTTGAGGGAACGGCCACCCCGCGTCAGCGCGAGCAGGCAGCCCTGTACACCCATCAGCAGGCCGGCGAACCCATCGCCGACGCGCTCAACCGAACCATCGCAGCCAGCGTGAGCGACACGTGCATCTACACCATGCAGGACCTGCTCAACTTGGGCAACGAGGCGCGCATCAACACCCCTGCCACCCTGGGCGGCAACTGGACCTGGCGCATGCTCGACGGCGCCATCACCCGCGAGCTCGAGCACAAACTCACCGACTGGACCGAGACCTA
Source organism: Collinsella sp. AM15-2 (assembly GCF_003471985.1). Taxonomy (NCBI): domain Bacteria; kingdom Bacillati; phylum Actinomycetota; class Coriobacteriia; order Coriobacteriales; family Coriobacteriaceae; genus Collinsella; species Collinsella sp. AM15-2. The sequence goes on from NZ_QRKO01000023.1 coordinate 9,637, forward strand.
CTTCCGCATCCCGTCGGAAGCCGAAATCGAGCTTCCTCAATAGGAGCTACCGCGCCCGACCCCTCCCCACCGTGCGGACGCGCTTGCTTTCCCGCGCGAGGCCACCCCAATCCCCTCGCGCGGGATTCTTTTGAATTTCTGACATGTAGTCAACTCACCACAGGAGGAAACATGCCCCGCATCAATCTCGCGGATCTTGCCGAGCAGTCCTTTGGAACTTCGCTCGAGCAACTCGATGACCGCCGCATTTACAAACTGCTGGTCAAGCTCGTGCAGGAGCGCTCTGCCGCCTGCCCGCTCAACAACGGCAAGAAAAAGCTCTATTACATTTCCGCCGAATTTTTGATCGGCAAGCTGCTCATCAACAACATGATCGACCTCGGCATCTACGACGAGGTTAAGGACCAGCTCACCGCCGCAGGCCACGACCTCAACAAGATCGAGGAGTTCGAGGTCGAGCCGTCGCTCGGCAACGGCGGCCTGGGCCGCCTGGCCGCGTGCTTCCTGGATTCCATCGCCACGCTGGGCTTGACCGGAGACGGCGTGGGCCTCAACTATCACTACGGCCTGTTCCGTCAACGCTTTGTCGACAACCAGCAGAAGGCCGTCCCCGACGAGTGGCTCGGTGAGCAGGACATCCTAGTCGACGACGACCGCTCCTACACCGTCGAGTTCGGCGATTTTGCCGTTACCTCCAAGCTCGTCAACATCGACGTGCCCGGTTACGGCCAGCCCACCAAGAACCGTCTGCGCTTGTTCGACCTGACGAGCGTCGACGACGGCCTGGTCCCCGGCAGCTCCATCGACTTCGACAAGACCGAGATCGCCAAGAACCTCACCTTGTTCCTCTACCCCGACGATTCCGACGAGCAGGGCCGCCTGCTTCGCATCTACCAGGAATACTTCATGGTGAGCAACGCCGCCCAGCTCCTGATCGACGAGGCCATCGAGCGCGGCAGCAACCTGCACGATCTGGCCGACTACGCCGTGGTCCAAATTAACGACACGCACCCCACCATGGTCATCCCCGAGCTCATTCGCTTGCTCACCACCGAGCATGGCATCGAGTTTGACGAGGCCGTGACCATCGTACGCTCCATGGTCGCCTACACTAACCACACGATTCTTGCCGAGGCACTCGAGAAGTGGCCGCTCGTCAGCCTGCAGAAGGTCTCCCCTGCCATCGCCGACATTATCGTCAAGCTCGATGAGATCGCGAAGGCCGAGCACGATGACCCGCGCGTCGCCATCATCGACGAATACGACACCGTCCACATGGCCCACATGGACATCCACTTTGGCTTCTCCATCAACGGCGTAGCCGCCCTCCACACCAAGATCCTGGAGGACACCGAGCTTCATCCGTTCTACGAGATCTATCCCGAGAAGTTCTCCAACAAGACCAACGGCATCACCTTCCGCCGCTGGATCCATGGGGCCAACCCCGCGCTCGCCAGCCTGCTCGACGATGTAATCGGCACCGACTGGCGCAGCACCGGCGATCTGAGCAAACTCGCCAAGTTCGCCGACGACAAGGATGTTCTTGAGCGCCTGGCCGCCACCAAGGTCGAGGCCAAGGCCATCATGCGCCAGTTCATGGCGCTCGAGCAGGGCGTGACCATTCCCTCCAACGCCATCATCGACGTCCAGGTCAAGCGCATCCACGAGTACAAGCGCCAGCAGATGCTCGCGCTCTACATCATCTGGAAGTACCTCGATATCAAGAACGGCAACAGACCTAAGCACCCCGTCACCATCATCTTTGGCGGCAAGGCGGCGCCTGCCTACACCATCGCGCAGGACATCATCCATCTGATCCTGACGCTGTCGCAGTGGATTGCAAACGACCCCGACGTGGCTCCTTACCTGCAGGTTGTCATGATCGAGAACTACAACGTCACCGCCGCCGAGCGCGTGATTCCCGCCGCTGACATCTCCGAGCAGATCAGCCTGGCCTCCAAGGAGGCGAGCGGCACCTCCAACATGAAGTTCATGCTCAACGGCGCCCTAACCCTGTGCACGCTCGACGGTGCCAACGTGGAGATTGCCGAGCTCGTGGGCGACGAGAACATCTATACCTTTGGTGCCTCGTCCAAACTGGTCGAGCAGCTCTACGCCGACGGCACCTACAACGCCGGTGCGCTCTACCGCAAGCCCGGAATTAAACTGCTGGTGGACTTCATCACCAACCCGGCCTTTATGGCAACCGGCAACGCCGAGCGCCTGCAGCGCCTGCACGACGACATTAAGGGCAAGGACTGGTTTATGGCCCTGCTCGACATTGAGGAGTACATCCAGACCAAGGAGCGCGTGCTGGCCGACTACGAGGACCAGGACGCTTGGATGCGCAAGGCGCTCATCAATATCGCCAACGCCGGCACCTTCTCGTCCGACCGTACGATCTCCCAGTACAACGACGAGATCTGGCACCTGAGCTAGCTCATTCCCCTTACCCATCCTCTTGAGAAACGGAGTCGTGGCAACACGGCTCCGTTTTTTGTGCCCGCACGTTACCCTGTGATCCGACTCGGCCAAACAATCTCGATCCGTAGCAATTACTCAACCAAAACGGTCCCAGCCGTTACAGATTGAGACATACCGGCCCCTCCCCTTGGGTTTATCTCAATCTGTAACATCTAGCAGGTGTAATTCGCCTTTGGTGTTACAGATTTAGATGAAATGGTTGGCACAGCGGAACCGTCTCGATCTGTAACATCTAACGTCCGAAATCGGCCCTACCTGTTACAGATCGAGACAAACAGACCTACAGACAGCCCCAACACAAAGAAAGGCTCCCCTCTCGCCCAGTGGACGGGAGGGGAGCCTTATATGTGACCACGGCAAAAGGATGGCAAAGCCGCAGTCGCCCAAAGGGAGGGCCTGGATGCACCGGGCCTAGATAAGGTTCTTGCCAGACACCTTATCGAAGAGATGAGTCGCGTTCTTCTCGAACTTGAACCAGATGGGGTCGCCCGCCTTGAGCGCACCCTTGGCCTCAAGGTCGACAACGGGAATGATCAGGACGAACTGGCCATCGGGAGCAGTCACGTGGACATGCTCGGTCGAACCCATGAGCTCGGTCACCTCGACGGTGCCCTGGAGCGCACCCTCCTCGCCCTTGTCGGCAAGCAGGATCTGCTCGGGGCGCACGCCGGCCGTGATCTCCTTCACGTCGCCGCCGTCCCAGTTGAGAGCAAGCTGAGCGCAGGTCTCGGGGGCCAGCGCGACATTCATGTCGTCGGTCTTGACGGTAAAGCCGTTGCCCGAGCGCACCAGCTGGGCATCGAAGAAGTTCATCTGCGGCACGCCGATAAAGCCGGCGACGAAGATGTTCGCGGGATGGTTGAAGACCTCCTGCGGGGTGGCGATCTGCTGGACGACGCCGTCCTTCATGACCACGATGCGATCGCCGAGGGTCATAGCCTCTGTCTGGTCGTGAGTAACATAAATGAACGTGCCCTTGATCTCGTGACGCAGCTTAATGAGCTCGGCACGCATCTGGTTACGAAGCTTGGCATCCAGGTTGGACAGCGGCTCGTCCATCAGGAAGACCTTGGGGTCACGCACGATGGCGCGGCCGATGGCGACGCGCTGGCGCTGGCCGCCCGAAAGCGCCTTGGGCTTACGGTCGAGGTACTCGGTAATACCCAGGATCTCGGCAGCGGAGCGAACCTTACGGTCGATCTCGTCCTTGGGGACCTTCTTGAGCTCGAGCGTAAACGCCATGTTCTCGTACACCGTCATATTGGGATACAGAGCATAGCTCTGGAACACCATGGCGATGTCGCGGTCCTTGGGAGCGACGTCGTTGACGCGCTTGCCATCGATGAGCACATCGCCCGAGGTGATGTCCTCCAGGCCAGCGATCATGCGCATCGTCGTGGACTTACCGCAGCCAGAGGGGCCAACGAGGACGATGAACTCCTGGTCGTGAACGGTGAGGTTGAAGTCCTCTACAGCAAGCACACCGTCCTCGGTAACCTTAAGGTTGTGCTTCTTCTCCTCGGTCTTCTTCTTTTTGCCAAAGAAGCCCTTCTTTTTTGACTCGTTGTTGGGATACACCTTCTGAACATGTTTGAGAACGATCTCGGCCATGTCTTTACCTTTCGATACGCGGCGCCGCGCTGAGGGGCGCCGCCAAAACTTGCAAAACAGTTATGGCATCAGCCCTTGACGGCACCTGCCACAACGCCGTCAATGATGTACTTCTGGCAGAAGATGTACATGATGACGATGGGGATGACGACCATCATGATGCATGCCATCATGGGGCCGAGCTCGACGTGGCCGTAGCCGCCGCGGAAGTACTGGATCAAGATAGGAATGGTCTTGTACTTGGTGGAGTCGAGCGTAAGGTAGGGCAGCAGATAGTCGTTCCAGACCCACATGGTCTCGAGGATGCCAACCGAAAGATAGGTGGGCTTCATGATGGGAAGGACGATCTTAAAGAACACCTGGACCGGGTTGCAGCCGTCGATCATGGCCGCCTCTTCGATCTCGAGCGGGATGTTCTTGACAAAGCCGGCGAACATAAAGACCGCCAGGCCCGCGCCAAAGCCGAGGTAGATAAAGCAGATGTTGAACGGCGTGTTGAAGCCGATGCGGTCCGCCAAATTGGACAGCGTGAACATGAGCATCTGGAAGGGTACGACCATCGAGAACACGAACAGGTAATAGAAGAAGTTCGAGATCTTGCTGTTGACGCGAACCACGTACCAAGCGCACATGGAGCAGCACACCAAGATCAGCACGACCGACGTGACCGTGATGATGAGCGAATACATAAACGCCGAGGCAAAACCCTGCTCGTTTAAGGCATGCACGTAGTTTGCAAAGCCGTTGAACGTCTCGGGCGTGAGCAGATCGAACGCCGTGGTGGTGCTGATTGCGGTCCCCTTCTTAAAGGAATTGAGCGCAATCATGAACACGGGGTAGATCCACGCGAGCGACAGGATCGTAAAGAAAATCGAGAGCGCGCGGTTGATAGCCTTATCGCGTTTCATTACTGCTGCACCTCCTTGGACCTCGTAGCCTTAAGCTGGATCATAGAAATAGCGACAACCAGGATGCAGAAGATAACTGCCTTGGCCTGACCGATGCCCTGCCATGCGATGCCAGCACGCGAATAGAACGTGTTGTAGATGTTCAGGGCGAGCATCTCGGTGGAGTGCGCCGGGGCGCCACCGGTAAGGGCGAGGTTCTGGTCGAACAGCTTAAAGCCGTTGGTGATGGACAGGAACAGGCAGATGGTGATCGTCGGCATCAGGTTAGGGATCTTAACCTTCCAAAACGTCTGCCATGCCGTGGCGCCGTCGACCTTGGCGGCCTCGATGTAGTCGGACGGAATGGACTGCAGACCAGCGATGTAGATGATCATCATGTAGCCGACCTGCTGCCACAGGGTCAGGATGATAAGGCCCCAGAAGCCAGCGGCGGAGTTGAGGGCGATAAGCTGGGCACCCACGTTGGAGAGCAGGCAGTTGATCAGAATCTGCCAAATGTAGCCCAGTACAATGCCGCCAATCAGGTTAGGCATAAAGAAAATCGTACGGAAGATGTTGGTGCCCTTGAGCGCCTTGCGAGTGAGCGCCTGCGCAATAGCCAGCGCGATCACGTTGATGAGCACCGTTGACAGGAAGGCAAACGCCACGGTAAAGAAGAACGACGTGGAGAACTGCGGGTCGGTCAGTGCGCGCACGTAGTTCTCGATACCGACAAAGTGCGCGTTATTGATGGTAATAAACTGGCAGAACGAGAGATAGAAACCCTGGATAAAGGGAATCACGAACCCGATCATAAACGCCAGGCACGTGGGCAGCATAAAGAGCGGCCACCAGCGTTTGAGTGCTTTGCCCATAGAAGGGTCCTTTCAATATGCAGGGGGCGGGCAAACCAACGTCTGCCCGCCCCCTGTCGCTAATCAGATAGCTTGGGCAGCAACTGCTTACTCGGAAGCAGCCTTCTCGGTCTTCCAGCCATCGACGAAGGCGTTCTTGACGCCGTCCCACTTGGTGTTGTCGGCAGCATAAGCGATGAGAGCCTGCTTGAGGTTCTTCTTCCACTCCTCAGAGGGGATGTAGACGAAGTCCCAAGCAACGGTCTTCTTGCCGTCCTTGGCCATGGCAACGGCCTGCTGCGAGAAGACGTTGGTGGTCTCCTTAGCGCTCTTGAACGGGGCGGTCAGACCCATCTTGTCAGCGATGATGCTGGTGGCGGTGTCAGAAGTGACGCACCAATACATGAAGTCCTCGGTGGCCTTCTGGGCATCCTCGGATGCCTGGGAGCTGACGCACCAGTAGTTCTCGCCGCCGGAGCACAGGCCCTGGTTCTCCTCGCCGTCGACGCCGATGTAGATCGGCAGCATGCCGAGCTGGTCGTCGGTCATACCGGCCTTGGTGAGGTCGGCGTAGGCCCAAGAGCCGTTCTGGTAGAAGACGGCCTTGCCGGTTGCGAACTCGTTGGTGGCGTCGTCACCGGTCTTGGAGGCGAGCTGCGAAGGATCGCAGGTGGAGTCGGTGATGTACAGGTCGAAGATCTGCTTAAAGTTGTCGAGATACTCGCCCTTGATCTCGTCGTCCTCCTGGTTGTGCTCCTTCTCGAACTCGTAGTAGAGCGGGAGGTTGGCGAGGTGGGTGGTGTAGCGCCAGCTGGAGGAGTCATCCATGCCGGCGGAAGTGAAGGCACCGTCAACGCCGAGCTCGTCCTTGCGGGCCTGGATGTCATCGGCGCAAGCCTTCAGCTTGTCGAAGGAGTTGATGTCCTCGGCCTTGTAGCCGGCCTTCTCGAGGAGCTCCTTGTTGTAGATGATGCCGTAGCTCTCCTGAACCCAGTCGATACCCAGATCCTTGCCGTCGGACTGCAGCGCCAGGGAGTCGTCGATGAGCTCGCCGCGGAGCTTGGTGTCGGAAAGATCGGCGCAGTAGTCCTTCCAGTTCTTAAGGCCGGTGGGGCCGTTGACCTGGAACAGCGTCGGAGCGGAGCTCTTGGACATCTCGGACTTGAGCTTCTCCTCGTAGGTGTTGGAGGCGGCGGTCACGATCTTGACCTCGACGCCCTTCTCCTTCTTGTACGCCTTGGCGATCTCCTTCCACTCCTTGTCGACCTCGGGCTTGAACTGGAGGAAGTAGACCTCGGCAGCGTCACCAGAAGCAGAGGAGCCGGAGCCGGCAGAACCACCGCAGCCCACGAGGCCCAGACCAAGAACCGCAGCCGCGGAACCAGCAAAGCCCAGGAACTGCCTTCTGCTCATTTCGTTCTTCATTACAATCCACCCTTTCACACCGTGGCGGCACCCTTTGCCGCCGCCTTCGGAGATTGGCTCGGGGACTTTGCCCCTTTTGCTGACTTGTACAATACGCTATTTGGCTAGTTGTTTGAACAAGTATTACTAGAGCGGTAGAAAAACTTCGGTGAACGGTAATTTCAACTTGATACTTGACAAGTTTTGTATAAACAATTATTTATTATCGAATGCAGAGAAAACGCCCGATCAAGCCGATGCATCGTCGGTTTGACCGGGCGTTTTCGCTTTGAGGGCATGAGTCTCGTCAGGCTGCGAGCTAGCCGGCTATCGCTTGGAGTTGACGCGGTAGTGGAAGATCTCGGGATGCGTGCGGGCATGCGTGACCTCGAACAAGATGCCGTCCGAGGTGTACGACTGGCTCTCCATAACGGCGACGCAGTTGTACTTGCCAAGGTCCAAGTAGCTGCAGTCCTCATCGTTGGCGAGCTCGACACTCACCGTACGACGGCTCGCCATCACTTTGACGCCGCGCTTGTGCTCCAGATAGCCGTAGATAGAATCCGCCGCGATCTCGGGGGTCAGGCCCTTGGCGATCGACGCCAAAAAGTAGCCATGGTCCACTTGGCGCGCGCTGCCGTTGAGGCTTCGGACACGCACTACGCGAATCAGCTCCTCGCCCACCTTAAAGCCCAGGCGACGAGAGAGTTGCTCAGTGCAAATCAAATGTTCAAAAGACTTGACCTCGGTCGATGCGACGGCATTGTTGCGTTTTGCGAACTCGCCAAACGACTCAACCTCTTCGAGTGCGCCCAGCATGTCGGTTTCGCCCTTAAGCCAAATAACGCGCACGCCCTTACCGTGTATAGGCTGCACAAACATCTGGTCGGCCAGCATGCTCAAGGCACGTCGAACGGTATTGCGCGTGCAGCCAAACTCCGCGGTCAGCTCGGCTTCGGTTGGCAGCATCTCCTGAAACGCATAGGTCCCGTTGATGATGCGCGAACGGATCTCGCGGTAGATTCCTTCGTAAATCGCTTTTGGCATGATTTCACCTCTAATGAATATGTATGGCTAGGCACGATAGCATTTCTTTGGGTTGTTTAAACCGTCTATCGGCAAAGCACCGATTATTAACTGTCAACGGCGCCCGTGATGCTCCAATCGATTCGAATCAAAACCAACAATGCGGCGAACGCTCACTCCCCTACAATTAACTCATTGTTTAAACGTTCCACCGCAGACACGGCGGGCTTATGGTCGAGAGGCAGAATATGCTGCAAAAAATCCAACGCTTTGGCGGGGCAATGTTCGCGCCCGCCATGCTGTTTTCTATATCAGGCCTCATGGTCGGCATCTCCGCCCTCGCCACGACCGTAGACATCGTCGGCGATCTCGCCGTATACGGAACCCCTTGGTACGTTTTCTGGACCATCATCCAGCGCGGCTCGTGGACGGTCTTTAAACGTCTCCCGCTCCTTTTTGCCGTAGCGCTGCCTATCGGTCTTGCCCAAAAGCAACCGGCACGCTGCTGCCTCGAGGCGCTCGTAGCCTATTTTGCCTACTGTTTCTTTTTGAGCGAGATCATTAAGCTGAGCGGCGACAACCTTGGACTTAAGTACCCGTCGTCTTTAACCCCCGCCAGCGGCATCACCGTCATCGACGGCATCAAGACGCTCGACACCGGCATTATCGGCCCGCTGGCGGTGTCGGCAACCGTCGTCGCCATCCATGACCGCTTCTACGATGCCAAGGTTCCCGATTGGCTCGGCACCTTCTCGGGTTCCTCGCTGGTCTACCTCATCAGCTTTTTTGCCGTGTTTGCCCTTGCCGCCATCTCGGCCGCCATCGTGCCCTTCGCATACGCTGTGACCGAAACGCTGCGCCACGCACTTGCGGGCGTCGGCCCCTTCGGCGTGGGCATCTTTGTGTTTTTGGAGCGAGCGCTCGAGCCCATGGGGCTGCACCATCTGCTCTATATGCCCATCTATTACGACAATCTGGTCATTCACGACGGTATTTACGCCACGTGGACCAACCTGCTCCCCATTCTCTCCCATAGCACGCGCCCTTTAAATGAACTTGCGCCCTGGGCGGGTTTTACCGCCACCGGCTGGGGCAAGCTCTTTGGCCTTCCCGCCATCGCGGCAGCATTCTATTTCACCGCCAAACCCGAACGCCGCGCCGGCCTTAAGGTCATCCTTTTGCCCGCCATCGTCGCCTCGGTGGTCTGCGGCGTCACCGAGCCGCTCGAGTTTCTCTTTATGTTCACCTATCCCGGACTCTTTTTGCTCTACGCCGTCCTGTCCTCCTGCCTTGCCATGACCATGAACTTCTTTGGCATCGTCGGCATCTTCTCGGGCGGTCTCATGGAAATGACGGCCTTCAACTTCATCCCACTCATGCGAATGCATGCCGGCTCCTACCTTTTGGCGCTCGGTATCGGTCTTGCCTTTAGCCTCATCTTTTTTGTTAGTTTTCGAGCACTCATCTTGGTCTATGACCTTAAGACGCCGGGCCGCGAGGATCATGTCTCCAATCGCGCGGCAATCGATCGTTTAACGGGAAGCGGCTTTGCCAAAGAGCAATCTCCCAATGGCGAGGTCGGTATTCAATCCGATCAAGATCACGTCCTCGCCGAGCGGGTAATTCAGCTTTTAGGTGGCGTTGGCAATATCGTGGGCGCAACCAACTGCGCCACGCGCCTGCGCGTCGAGGTCGCAGACCCTTCCATCGTTGCAGATAATGCGTCGTTTGTCGCGGTGGGCGCCAAGGGCCTCATCATTACGGGCAAGACCGCCCAGGTGATTATTGGCATCTCCGTTCCCCGCGTTAAAGAGCATTTTGACCAGATCATGGGCCTCGAGCCGGGATTTGTGCCCACCACCTCGGCCTCCCCTGCCGCCAGCGCAGCCCATAAGCGCGGCGATATCTGCTTCTTCGATATCGACGGAACACTCGCCTGGCAAGACCCTCGAGTGGCACAAGAACTTCCCGAGAGCGAGCGAGACCTCTCCCCCTATCCCAATGAAGCGGTCTCGCAAGCCATCCGTGATTTTGTCGCCAAGGGCAATATGGCGTTTATCTGCACAGGGCGCACGCTGAGCTGCATCCATCCAAAGCTGCTCGAGCTGCCCTGGACCGGCATCGTCTGCCTCGCGGGTGGCTATGTCGAACTTGAGGGACACGTGATTCGCGATTTGGCGATGACGCCCGGTATGCTGCAGCGTCTTGCTCCCATTCTTGAGCAATCGGACGAAGTGATTCGTTTTGAGGGACTCAATGGCGTCGTTCGCATGGGTGCCGATGCGCCCGACGCCCCCGGATATGCCCGCACCGTGGGCGATGCAATTACGCAGCTGCAACATTACAGCGCCTACAAGATCTTAATGTCCACGTCGCTTGCCAACCGCATCGCTCAGGATCAAACGTTTGAGCCGCTGCTCTGCTTTAACGAGCTCGAGCTCGAAGTGACCGAGATTTCGCCTCGCGAATGTACCAAGCGCGAGGGTATCCAGTCCGTACTCGACGCTCTCGACCCCAACCATGGAACGGTGTATGGCATCGGTGATGCCAGCAATGACATCTCGCTGATGAACGCCGTCGATGTCGGTATCGCCATGGGCAATGCGCCGGACTTCCTCAAGGAAAAGGCCGACTATGTCACCGACAGCATCGACCACGACGGCGTCGTCACCGCGCTCGAACACTTTGGGCTTATCTAGCCAAGCCCCTACCGCACTTGCGGCCGCATGGACCAATCGTCTTCAACCGCCGCGCTCGACGCCCTAATGTGGCAATATGTTGTCTGCATAATGCAACGATGCAACCTATCAAAGAATGCGAGAACCCGTGTCCAGTCCGTTTACCAGCTTTTTAGCCCAGCACTTTGACCAGATTAACGACTATCTGGCCACGTTCTTTGACGGACAGGCGACTTCCGCCGATATCGAGCGCTACCTGTACGCGCCGCTCTCGGCTTTTACGGCCAACGCCGGCAAGCGCCACCGCCCGCTTATCTGCATGCTCGCCGCAACCGCAGTGGGCGGTAGCTTTGAGAGCGCCCGCAGCGCCGCGGCAGCTATCGAGCATTTCCAGTCAGGCGCGCTGATTCACGACGACATCGCCGACAACGGACAGCTTCGTCGAGGCAAGCCCTGCATGCACCTTACCGAGGGCACGGGCCTTGCCATCAATTGTGGCGACCTGGCGCTCACCATGGTCACCAAGACGGTTCTCGACGATCCCACGCTCGAGTCCGACGTGAAGCTGCGTGTGCTCCACGAGCTTACCGAGATGATCGTCCGCACCATCGAGGGTCAAGCGCTTGACCTGGGTTGGGTCCGTGACGAGCGCTTTGATATCTCGGTTGATGACTACCTGGACATGGCGACGCACAAGACCGCGTATTACAGCGGAGCCACGCCGCTTGCCGCCGGAGCCATTATCGGCGGCGGCAGCGAAGAGCAGGTCGAGGCGCTACGCGCCTTTGGCCTGCACACCGGCCTTGCCTTTCAGATTCAGGACGACCTGCTCAACTTGGTCGGCACCAAAGAGGCCGCCAACAAGGACTTCCGCACCGACATCACCGAGGGTAAACGCACGCTCGTTGCCGTGCACGCCCTGTCTGATGAGCGCCATCACGACGAGGTCGAGGCAATCCTTTCCTCGGGCACCGAGGACCCTGAGCAGCTCGCACGCGCCGTGGAGATCTTCCAGCAGACCGGCTCCATCGAATATGCTCACGCCTACGCGCTGGACCTGACCGCAAAAGCCAAGGCTGCCATCGAGAACGTTGAGCTTGACCCGCATGCGCGCGAGCTCTTCCTCTCAATGGCAGATTTCTTTGTGGAGCGTCTTAACTAGCGGGGGTCATAAAACCTGTGGGCAGCGAGTTTGGGTACAAGTTGCTACACTATTGAGTGCATGTTTATGCATTGTCTCGCGTTGTCTATCCGACACGCGCTCAAAATAGTACGAATCGTACGCCGAAAGGGGTTCGTTCATGGAACCTATTACCACGGGCATGCAGGGAGCAGCCGTCGAGGATGTTCAGTCCCGCCTTCTGCAGCTCGGTTACACCATCGATGACGCCGAGGTTGTCGACAAGCGCTTTGGCACCACCACCGAGCAGGCCGTCAGCACCTTCAGGCTCGACAGCGGCCTTGCTGCCGGTCATGCCGTCGATATCCCCTGTTGGAGCGCCCTGGTCGACGCCTCGTATAAGCTGGGCGACCGCACCCTGTATCTGCGCATGCCCAATTTCCATGGCGCCGATGTGCAGGCCCTGCAGCGCGCTCTCAACGTTTTGGGCTTTGCCTGTGGCGAAGACGACGGCTACTTTGGTCCGCATACCGAGGCCGCCCTGCAGCAGTTCCAGGAAAATGTCGGCCTGTTTGCCGACGGCATGGCCTTCCAGGACACCTACGCCTACATCAACCGCCTGCACCATGTGTGGGAGGGCAAGCCCTCGGTCACCGAAGCCGAGTCCCGCATCGGTTTTGCTCGCGCCGCCAACGTGCTCGAGCGCTTCCAGATCGCCGTTATCGGTGAGGACCCCATCGCACGCAGCGTTGCTTCGCGCATGTGGAACATCGCCACGGCAACGACCGACAACAGCGGCATGATGCTCTGCGACTCCGAGGTCCCAACCGACGTTGACCTGGTGCTCGAGATCGCAAGCGACGAGCTGCCCGCCGACGCCGCGCCACGCGCCACGATTGCCCTCGCCGAGTGCCACAGCCTGGCCCAGCGCATCCGCACCGCCAATGTCGCCGCGCAGCAGAAGCCGGCTCGCATTCGCATTGAGCTCACGGGCATGACGCGCTACAACGGCACCTTCACGGCCAGCGACGCGCAGACGCTCGCCGTACGCCTACTCGACGGCGTTTGCGATGCCCTCGCAGATTAGGTAAACTAGACGAGTTGCTTTTGGGCAACACCACACATTGGGACGTAGTTCAACGGTAGAACTCCGGTTTTTGGTGCCGGCTGTTGGGGGTTCGAATCCCTCCGTCCCAGCCATTAAAACTGAGCGCCCTAAGCCCATAACGGCCCAGGGCGCTTTCTTGTGGGCAAGCGGAGGAATTCGAACCCGCAAGGGTGCGGAGCTGAGGAAACGCGAAGCGTTTTCCAGCGCAGCACGCAAGGAGCGAAGCGACGCAGCGGGGCGCGGCCGCCGACCAGGCGGACGCGGAATCCCTCCGTCCCACACCAGCCAAGAGCCCCTCACGTCAAGCAAATCGAGCCAACGCCGCCAAGCGGAGGGATTCGAACCCGCAAGGGTGCGGAGCGATGCAGCGGGGCGCGGCCGCCGCAGGCAGACGCGGTGTCGGCACTTGGGGACGCTCCTAAGTGCCGGCATTATAGGAACGTCCCCAAGTGCCGGCTCGGGACTATTTTCGAGGACCCTCCGAAGGACTGTGGCCAAAAAACGGCAAATATGAGTACTGTCACCGTTGTAGCTACATTATTTTCGTTAATAAAAGAAGATCTTAATGAGATTTATTCGCATCAAGGTCTTCCTTTAATGAACACTTGAGGAGATACGGCAGCTTATCTGCTCGATCGACACGTCAAATCACCTTAAATGTGGTCAAAATTACTGCTACTAAAAGAGTATCAGTACTCATATTTGATGTTTTTTGGCCACGGCTCTTTATAGACACCCTGCACAGCGACGGTGGTAGATTTCGGAACGTGTCCGTCAGCCCCGTTCCGAAAAGCGAGCCGCATGCAACGGCCAAGCCACGACAGGCCCCGGGAGAGCGGGGACACCGGCTTAGGTTTATCGCGAGTTCCGCACGAACAGGAGGCCACTTAATGTGGCCTCCGTCGTGAGCAGGACTGTAGAGCAGGAAACCTAAGCCGGTGTCCCCGCTCTCCCGGGGCCGGCGGAATTTAGTTGTTCAGCATGCGGTCGAAGCTTCCCGAGTCGCCATCCCGATAGTCGGCGGTCATCAGAATCTCCTGCGGAATGCGCCCGCCCTCGCGCAGCACATTGCGGAACTGCACGCGCGTGACCATGGGCAGATCCTTGATCGTCGCCGCCAAGTTCTGCGGCACGCCCTGGTTGGCAGCCGCGGGCTCGCACTCGCCGCCGGCCTTCACGCGACGCTTATGCTCGGCGAGCATGGCGCGGTACATGCCGGCATGCAGGCGAATCTCAACCACATTGGCATTGCGAGCCTGCTCGACGATGCGCGCGCCCTCGCGGTCGATATCGCCCACGTAGTAGACGTAGTTAAAGCGATAGCCGATCTCAGCCAGATAATCGTCCAGGGCATGCGAGACGCTCGCCTTGCATCCGCCGCCAAAAATCACGCCGCCCACCTTGATGCCAAAGAGCTTAGCGTGCTTGCGGCCGCGCAGGAGCTTGACGATCTCGTCATAGGTGTCCAGGTTCTCGACCATAATGAACGGCTTATCGGCGCCCAGCGTAAAGAAACCCGTAAAGTGCACGGGGCGGTTGGGGGCGACCTTAATCGCCTGCATGCTGATGCCCTTTTCGGTCATACGCCGAATTAGACGCTCGCCGTGCTTGCCGTCAAAAGCCTTCTCGTCGTTAAAAATCTGGTAGGCACGCTGGCGGCGCGAGGCAACCGGCGTATCGGCACCTCGGTTTTGCTCGATCCAAGCCTGGATGATTGCGATTTCCTCGGCAATCTTGCGGTTGGACATCTCGTTGTGCTGAGTGCGCTGCGGAGCCTTTTTGCCGTCCTTGCCCTCGACCTTAACAATTTGAGTCTGCTGCTCCTTGATCTTAGAGAGCGCCGTAGGCGTAGGGACAACTTTGAGCAGCTGCCTGCCTAAAACGCGGGCAAGGGCAAACGCCGATACCTCGCCGTGGACGGCCGACTCGGGCTGCTGGGCAGCAGCATCTGCTGCGGCAGGCTCAGCCTGTGCATGAGGCTTACGCTTGGAATCTGCCCGGGTATTACGTTCCTGCTTGGGCGCAGACGAGCGCTTTTGCGGACGATCGGACTTGGCCTCCTTCGCCGGCTGGCGCTTGACCTGATCCACCGGAGTCTCGGCCTTCTCATCTCCGTTTTGTGTCGCTGTCTTCTCGGCCGCGGCCTCGGCATTTGAGCCACGACCGCCGCGGTGACGACGACGGCGGGGCTTGCCTGAGGCGCTCTCCCCAGCCTGCTTATCAGCGGTCTGTTGAGCTTTGACCTCAGTGTCAGCCGCAGGCTGCGACTCGGAAGGTTGCTGCTCGCGAGCCGCCGGCTCAACGGTTTTCTCGGTTTGTTCGGCCTTCTCGGCCTGAGCGGTCGAAGCCGGCTCGCCCTTCTCCTGACGCCTTACGGGATACGCGCGCCTCGCAAAACCACGCCCGGGACGGCATGAACCCGGAGCCTTCTTGGCAGACTCCTCAACATCGTCTGCAGCCTCGGAAGGCTCTTCAACCTCATGCGCGACATCCTGCTGCGCAGCCTTAAAGTGGGCACCACGGCGACGCTGGGGCTCCTGGGCCTCCACGGGCTTTTGCTCCTTCGCGGGCCTCTGCGACTCGGCAGCAACCTCGGTCTCAACAGCCTCGGCATCCGTCTCGCCCTTTCGAGCAACGGCGCGACGGAAGCGCTCCTGCTGGGCGCGGCGCTGTGCATCGCGCTTGCCGCCCCCGCCAAAACCGCCGCGTCCTGCCTTGGCCGTAAAGGCACGCACGACGTTCTCATCGAGCAACTCATCGGTATCGACATGCTCACGCGGAGCAACTTCTTCCACAGCAGGCACGTCAGCGAAATCCTCGACGACAAAATCTTCGACGGACTCGGCAGGCTGCTCCTGGGCATCGCGGATCTCGGCATTGATGGTATAGAACGCCGGGCGCCCGTTAATGCCGCCGCCCTCGATCTTGGTAACGATCTTTGCCGCGATGAGTTCGTCGCGCATCACCTTGGTGTTGCATTCCTTATCGACGGAACGGAAAATCTGCGCCAGCGCGCTCGACTTGATCTTGAGCGCCTTGCGGCAGAGCAGGTCGTAGGCAACCAGCTTGGCGCGCTCGGCAGAAAGCGACGTCTGGCTGCTCAGGCGCTCAGCCAAAGCATCGACATTGTTTTGATTATCGGAATATACCGTCTTGGCCACGGGGCCCCTTTCATATGTACACATATACGTTTATATGGTACAACGCGCGCCCTTATTCACGCAAAACATCTGCGAGAACACTCGAGCGTCACCCGCTTTCGCATGAAAAAAAGACCGAGCCCGCGAAGTCGCGGACCCGGTCTTTCCGAGTCATATGGATGGAACGGTTAGTCCATCAAGCTGACTAGGCCTTGGCGGCCTCGGCGTCGGCAGGAGCTTCAGCGGCAGCGGCGCGACCGTACTCGGCCTTGCCCATCTCGGACCACTCGGGCTCCTCGTCGGGCATGGAGCCGGCCTCCTTGCCGAAGAACTCCTTGAGGCAGTTGACGGCGACGATGAGGCCCAGGACCATCAGCAGGACGGCGAAAACGAGCTGCAAGCCCTTGGTGGCGGCGACGGAGACGGCGGCCGTGGTGGCGGTAGCCGGGATGGTGCCGAAGAAGCCGTAAGCCTGGACAGCGGTCATGCAGCCCATGGCGCTCTGGACCAGCGAGGTGAAGGTGCAGCAGAGCAGGAAGGCGACGGGCACGTAGAGCATCCAGCCCTTGCGGCCGGTGCACTTGCAGAACACGGCGAGGGTGATCATGGTCATGCCGCCGAGCAGCTGGTTGGAAGCACCAAAGAGCGGCCAGATGTTGGCATAGCCGCCAAAGGCGAGGGCGAGACCGGGAAGCAGGGTGACGACCGTGGCGAACCAGGGGTTGCCGAGAACCTTCATGTAGCCGGCCTTGGACTCGATGGCCAGGGCGTCGTTGGTCTGGGCAAAGAACTCGGAGAACGAGGTGCGGGCGATGCGGGCGACGGCATCGAGCGAGGTCAGGGCCAGAGCGGAGACGTTCATGGTCATGAAGACGGTAGCGAGCGTGCCGTCAACACCGAAGGCCTGCATACCGCGGGAGATGCCAGCGGCGAAGATCTGGAACGGGGTGGAAGCGACGCCGGCGTTGAGGGCACCGGTGCCGGCGGTGTTCATATCGGAGAACATGATGCCGGCGACGATGATGGCAAGGATGCCGACGAAGGACTCGACGATCATGGCGCCATAACCGACCTTGACGGCGTCCTGCTCCTTCTCGACCTGCTTGGAGGAGGTACCAGAAGAAACGAGGCTGTGGAAGCCGGAGAGGGCACCGCAGGCAACGGAAACAAACAGGACCGGGAACATCATGCCAGAAGCGCTGGAGAAGCCGGTAAAGGCCGGAGCGGTGATGGTGGCCTGGCCGTTAACACCCAGGACGACGATACCGAGGACAGCGCAGGCGATCATGACGATCATCATGATGGAAGTGAGGTAGTCGCGAGGGGTCTTGAGCATCTGGATGGGCATAGCGCCAGCGAAGACCAGGTAGACCATGACGACGGCGAACCACTGGAACTTATCCAGGTAGACCGGGAACTGCATACCGACGGCAAACATGAGAACCATGAGGACCACGCCGGTGACGAACTCGGTAGCACCGGTGAGGTTGAACTTCTTCTGGGCCCAACCAAAGGCGATAGCGACGAAGGTGAACAGGATGGAGATGGTACCAGCGCAGCCGGCGGCATAGGACTTGGTGAAGTCGATGGCACCGGTAGCAGCACCAGAAGCGTCAACGGCCGGGGTGAACATGAACGTCTTGCAGACCATGTCGGTGAAGGCGGCGATGACGATGATGCAGAACAGCCAGCAGAACAGCAGGAACAGGCGACGGCCGGTCTTGCCGATGTACTTCTCGATGAGCTGAGCGAGCGACTTGCCGTTGTTCTTCATCGAAGCGTACAGAGCACCAAAGTCGTGGACGGCGCCAAAGAAGACGCCGCCGACGAGGACCCAGAGCACGACGGGCAGCCAGCCAAAGGCCATGGCGACGATCGTACCCGTGACAGGGCCAGCACCGCAGATCGAGCTGAACTGGTGCGAGAACGCGGTAAAGGCGGAGACGGGCGAGAAGCTCTTGCCGTCCTTCATGCGCTTGGCCGGCGTGAGGGCCTCTTTGTCAACGCCCCACTTGTTGGCCAGCCAGCGGCCGTAGCCCAGATAGCCGCAGGCGAGCACCGCCGCGGCCACAACCATGAGCAAAACTCCGTTCATTACATTTCCTCCTCTAAAAAGAGCTTCCTAGACATAAAAAATGAGGGCCGTCGGTTGCGCTCGACGGCCCTCATCTTCATCAGCCGCCCGTTATCGTACGGGCTAGCTGTATGTGCTAACCCGCATCAGATAATTACTACGCTGATAATGTTTAGCTGATGCGTGAACATGTCTAAGAAATCCTCTTCAATCATGATGTGAACGATCCGTGCGTGTTCACATCCCCCAGTGGTTGAGAAGGAGTATGAAACTTTAGTTACCTAAAGTCAACGCAAATATGTAATGAATTTTCAACTTTTTTGAATTTCTCGGTATAAAACGCCACTGACCTAGGACTTTACCCGACAAAAGTTTTTGCATGAGAGATGCCCCTCGGGAGCCGCGGGAGCTCCCATCTCAAATGCGGAGCAAAGCTCCGCACACCATCTTTTTCTTTCAGCTAAAGCACGCCGGAAATTCGACGCAGCTGGCTAACCTTGCCGGACGTTGTCGACGCCAAACCAGCTCAGAAGCTATATCGATACAGAAAGGTCCCCGGACGGAGGGGCCGGATATAAGGTTTATCGCGAGTTCCGCACGCAAAGAAGGCCACTTAATGTGGCCTTCGTCTTGCGCAGGACTGTAGAGCAGGAAACCTTATATCCGGCCCCTCCGTCCGGGGACCGCGCCGTACCAGCTACAGCGTCATGTTTGGATCGGCGTCGACGTCGAACGGCGAGATTTCACCTCGGTCGAATTTACGGCGAGCGACCTCCGCGATCATGGCTGCGTTATCGGTACAGGCAGACAAAGGCGGCACCGTTACGCGGATCCCCTGACGCCCAAGCTTCTTAATCATCATCTCGCGCAGATGCGGGTTGGCCGAGACGCCGCCGCCGATGCAGTATTCCTTGCATCCGGTGGCATGCAGGGCGTTTTTGGCCTTCTTGTACTGCACGTCAAAGACAGCTGCCTCAAACGAAGCCGCCAGATCGGGCAGGTGAATCGTGCGCCCGGCCTTGGTCTCCTGCTCGATGTAGAGCGTCACGGCCGTTTTAAGACCCGAAAGCGAGAAACGATAGTCTCCCCTGCTGTTAAGCGCGCGAGGAAAATCGATCGCGCGGGGGTTGCCCGTCTCGGCCAGCTTGGAGATGATGGGGCCACCGGGATAGCCCAGACCCAACGCCTTGGCTACCTTGTCGAAGGCCTCGCCCACAGCATCGTCGAGTGTCTCACCAAGTACCTCGTAGTCGCCCCATGCCTTCACGTGCACGAGCATGGTATGACCGCCCGAGACGAGCGTGAAGATAAACGGCGGCCTGAGATCGGGCTGCGCCAACAGGTTGGCAAACAGGTGGCCCTCCAGATGATTGACGCACACGAGCGGCTTGCCGGCAGCATACGCAAAGCCCTTGGCAAAGGCGACGCCCACCACCAGGGCGCCAACCAGGCCCGGACCCTGTGTCACGCCCACGGCGGCAAGCTCACTTGGTGTAATGGCTCCGCCCGTAAGGCCCAGCGACGCTGCGGCGTCCTCGAGTGCCGCATCCACGACACTCACAATCACCTCGACGTGCTTGCGCGAGGCGATCTCGGGCACCACGCCGCCAAAGCGTGCATGAAAATCAATCTGCGTCGACACCTGGTTGGCCAGCATATTGCCATCCGCATCGATAATCGCCACCGCCGTCTCGTCGCAGGAGCTCTCGATAGCGAGTACGAGGCGGCGACGCTCAATCTCGACACGTTCCTCGGCAGAGCGCCAAGGCGCAGGCAGCGGCCATACGCGCTGCTCTGCCGCCGTCGGCTCGGGCGAAGCATTGTCGACCGGAAGCACCAGGGGCAGCGGAGCCGTCATGACGATGGCGTCCTTGCCGGCACCATAGTAGCCGCGGCGACGGCCAGCCTCGGTAAAGCCCAGAGCGTTATAAAGCGCGATCGCTCCCTCGTTACCGTCCTCGACCTCGAGCGAAGCCGTGGTGCAGCCGAGCATCTGGGCATCATAGCTCACGTGCGACAGCAGCTTGCGGGCAATGCCCTCACGGCGATGTGCCGGGTCGACGGCGACATCCAGAATCTGCACATCACCGTCCACGACCATACCGCCGGCAAGGCCCAGCAGCTTGCCGTCGTCGTGTGCCACCCACCAACTACGCGGCGCAGCGACGTCCTCGCCCAGTTCGGACAGGAACATGCCCGGCGTCCATGCCTCGTGTCCGGCACCTTCAAAGCAGGCAGCCTCCAGCGCGCTCGCGCCCTCGGCATCCGCCGCGCCCATGGGACGGAACTGCAGATGACGACCGGCGAGCTCATCGGCAACACCCGTAATTTCGCTCTGCGCACTCTCGGCAAGACCAAGACGCTTGCGCTCGTTTTCCTCGGCATCCGAAAGGCGCGTGTAAATCGGCAGGACGCGGGCCGGATCGCCGTCACCCGCAGCGTGCGCGAGCAGCAAGCCCTCGCCCGAAGGCCACCACAGGTCGCGCTCCACGCAGCGGGCGGTCTCGTCCTCACCCAGCAGCTTGCCATAGCGCACGAGACCGTCACCGGTCAGCTGAACCTGGCCCCAGTCCGCTGCTTGGCGCCACTCATCGAGCGCCACGGCGGCCTTGACCACGTGTTCGCGCTCAAATTGACGCTCGGGACCCTCATCGACCAGCATATACAGCGCCGGATATACCTCACCGCGCATAGCATCGGCCAAGATACCAAGCTTGCCGCGCACGCCAGCCTTCCACGCCGTCCAAGCGCAAGCGTCGAGCGTCGACACGCCCAGCAGCGGAACATTGGCACCACGCGCGAGGCCCTTGGCAGTGGAGATGCCGATGCGCACACCCGTAAAGGACCCCGGGCCGCGGCCGACCACATAGCAACCAACATCGCTGCGATCCAGACCGGCTTGAGCCAGCACGCCATCAACGGTATTCACGAGCTCAACGTTGGCGTGACGGCGACACATGTGGTCGCCACTCACGAGCTTCGTCTCACCCGTCTGCCCATCAATCCAGCTTGCCGCGCAGGCAAGCATGTCGGTCGAGGTATCGAGCGCCACCACCAGCGCGTTGTCGTTATGCAAGCTCATCTTGTACAGCCTTATCAATCAAATGGGAAAGCTCCATTGCGCGGTCACCGTGCGCCTCAAGCGTTATCGTTCGCACATCGCTGTCGCCCTCATCACGCCTGAGCGTCACCGAAAGATACTCATCCGTCAGCTCGTCCTGGAATTGTTCGCCCCATTCCAGCAGGCAAGCACCCTCATAGCCCAGCACATCGAAAATGCCCGTATCCTCGAGCTCGTAGGCATGCTCCAGGCGGTATAGATCAAAGTGAAACAGCGGAATACGACCTTGATCGTGAACGGCCATGAGCGCAAACGTAGGACTCGTAACCATATGCCCATCGCCCAGCCCGCGCGAGACGCCCTTGGTAAAGTGAGTTTTGCCCACTCCCAGGCCACCGGTCAGGATGAGCACATCTCCGTCCTCAAGGCACGGTGCAATTAGCTCGCCAAAGTACTCCGTATCGGCAGCGCAAGTCGTTTTGTAAGTACCTACCCCCAGGCGCTCCAGGGACATATATGCTCCTTATTATTCCGAGGCGTCCTCTGGTGCGGGATGTCGCCCCAGATAGTCGCCCAGCATCTTAAAGTCTTCCTCCAGCAGCTCCTGCCACGCTGGATTGCGTAGCGCTGCTGCCGGATGGAAAGTGGGCATCACCACAAAGTGCCCCATCTGATGGAACCTGCCGCGCAGCTTGGTAATGCCGATCTCGGTCTTGAGCACAAAGTGCGTTGCGGGGTTGCCGAGCGTCACGATGATATCGGGCCAGATGCTTCGAATCTGCTCGCGCAAAAACGGTGAGCAAGCCAGCACTTCCTCGGGGCGCGGATTGCGGTTTCCCGGCGGGCGGCACTTAAGCACGTTGGCAATGTAGACGTCTTCGCGTTTGAGCCCCGCCAGCGACAAAATGCCGTTGAGGTCCTCGCCTGCCGCCCCCACAAAGGGCTCGCCCTGCAAATCCTCATTACGGCCCGGCGCCTCGCCAATAAACATCACGCGAGCGCGGGGGTTTCCCACGCCAAACACGATGTTGTGGCGCGACTGGTAAAGCTGGCAAAGGTGACAATCGCCCAGAACGGCCTCGATCTCCTCGAGTGCGACCTCACGCGGCGCCTGATGGCTATGGCCGGGAATGTGCATGACGCCCATAGCGACTCCTACACGTAGACCTTGTCGAGACGCATACCAAAGCCGCAAGCGACCTCGTAGTTAATCGTGCCGCGTAGGCGCGCCATCTCGTCCATGGTAATCTCGGCATCTCCATCGCGGCCGACAATGATCATCTCGTCACCATACTCGGCCTCGGGAATCTCATGCGCCGGGTTGGACTGAATGGCGACCATAAACTGGTCCATGCAGATATTGCCCACCTGACGCACACGCTCGCCGCGATACAGCACGTCCATACGATTGGAAAGCGTACGCGAAAGGCCATCGGCATAACCGATCGGAAGGGTGCAGATCTGAACGCGCGTGCGCGGTACGCGGTAGGTAAAGCCGTAGCCCACGCCCTCGCCCATCGCAGGATGCGCCACGCGCGTCACACGCGCGTGGACGCTCATGACGGGATCAAGCTGCATCACACGACCACTCAGCTCACATGGCTGCAGACCATACAAACCGATGCCGGCACGAATCATGTCAAAGTGCATTGAAGAATCGAGCATCGAGGATGGCGTATTGGCACAATGCACGATACCGCATTCAAAACCTGCGTCCTTAATGGCCTGAACGGCCTCGGTAAAACGCTGGCACTGCAGCTTGTAGTCCCAACCCGAAGGTTCATCGGCCGTGGCAAAGTGCGTAAATACGCCGTCGCACTGAATACCGCGATGGAAGCTGATGCCGCGGACAAAGTCGAGCACCTGTGTGTAGTGAACGCCGATACGATTCATGCCCGTCTCGATGGCAAGATGGTACTTGCCCACCTTGCCCGCCGCGACGGCGCATTCGCCATACGCGAGAGCAAAATCGGACGTATAGACCGAGGGCATGATATCGAACTCGAGCAATGCAGGAATAGCCTCGATAGGCGGCTCGCTTAGAATCAGGATGGGCTTAGTAATTCCGCCCTGACGGAGCCCAACGCCCTCGTTGACCGTCGCCACGGCAAACATGTCGGCACCAGCCGAATACATGATCTTAGCGCACTCAACAGCTCCATGACCATAAGCATCGGCCTTGACCACGCAGCACAGGCGCTGACGCGGATTCAACAAGTTCTTATAGGCTCTCGTGTTGCGACGGAGCGCCCCGCGGTCGATCTCGACCCAGGACCAGCGCGTCAAATCGGCTTTATTCATGATTAGTCATCCGACCCTTCGTCCATGATTCCCAGATCTTCGAGCGCATCCTTTGCCGCCAGCTCCATGGCAGGACCGATCAAGTCGATAAGATCGGTCGCGATAACGCTCTTCTCACCATACTCCGTCGCCGCGGCAAAACCGGCGTAGCTGTGAAGTGCGACGGCGTACGAATACAGCAGCTCCCAACGATCCATCTCGTCGCGCATGGTGGCAAGCGTGCCGGCCAAAATACCCGCGAGAACATCACCAGAACCGGCAGTTGCCAGAGAAGCCGGACCCGAGAGTGGCAGCAGCACGCGCTCAACGCCACAGATAGCCGTCGTCGGCCCCTTGGCTATGACCACCAGATTGTCGGAGCCTGCAGCCCAGACAACCTTCTGCGCGGCCGCAATCGCGGTACCAAGGTCGTTCACCTCGTCACCGGCAACCAGGCGCGAAAGCTCACGATAGTGCGGCGTCATAACCAACGGCTGCTCGCGGCGATACATCTCGGGGTTACTATCAATACCGTCAATGGCAATCTTAGCAAGGCAGTTGAGCGCATCGGCGTCCAAAATAAGCGGCACATCAAGCTCGAGCAAGCCCGAAACCACCTGCATAGCGCCGGCAGACGTCGTCATACCGGGACCGCACAGCACGCAGCTGTACTTCTTTGCGATCTCACACACCGTCATGCGCGCAGCGGCGCCAAAGGAGCCGCGCGAATCAGACGGAATAGCAAAGACGGGAATCGAAGGAAGTGCCATGCGAATGAGATTGGCACAGGCGTCAGGAGCCGCGACTGCCACGTAACCAGCACCCGCGCGAGCTGCAGACTTGGACGCCATAATGGCAGCACCAGGATATTGCGCCGATCCGGCGACAATAAGCACAGAGCCACGGGAATACTTATCGATATTCGATGGTAGCGGAGCAAAGTAATCAACTAAGTCACCGGGCTCGACAATCTCGGCGGCGTGGTCAACATCATCGATGACTTCGTCAAGACGGTCGTAAAGATTGCCGCAGATCAAATCGCCAGCATACTCAGGGCCATCAGCGCTATACAGACCAATCTTGGGCGCAATCATCGTCACCGTGCGCTCGGCACGAATGCAGTCGTCATCAACAACGCCCGTCTCGGCATTCAGGCCCGAGGGGACATCAATGGATAAGACACAATCGGCGCATTCATTGACCGTAGGAATCCAAATGGAGAACGGCGCACGCAGATTCCCGTGGAAACCGGTACCAAAAATGGCATCGACAACAACATCCGCCTTATCGATCAAAACCTCGAGTTCGTCACGCGAGGGACCGACGCAAACGTGCACATCGCGACCGGCAGTTCGACGAGCAACATGACGTGCCAGAGCAGCAGGAATCTCATCCGGCTCAACCGGAGAAACGATATCCACGTCCACACCCTTGTGGCTCAAGATATCGGCGGCAACCCAACCGTCGCCGCCATTATTACCAAAACCGACCAGAACGAGAACCCGATCGGGATTGATCTTCAAGACCTCGTTGGCGGCAAACTCACCCGCTAGCTCCATAAGCTCGGCCTTCGAAGTCCCTTCGCGTTCGATGATATCCTCGAGACGAACGACTTCTTCGGTACTCAAAACCGGTTTCATCTATGCTCCTAGCGTATCTTGCGAAGCATCGCCCAAGTGCTCCGTCAATGCTGAATTCTGCAGCTGCTCAAGCTCATCTAAAACAGAGCGAGCCTCTTTAAATGTCTGCGCAACGCGTTTCTTGTTGCTCACCTTTTCTTCCCTAGGCTTAGGTCGAGCATCCTCGGTGATTGCAATGGCATTAGCGACAGCCAAGTCACCCGTAAGGGTAATAGAAAGAGCGACCTCGACAACACCCAAATCCTGGGCGATTTCGAGAGCACGACCAGAAAGCAGAGCCTTCGGTTTGCCGAGTTTATCACGCTTTACCGAAACATCCTTGCGACCCACGCCTTGACTAAAACCCGTGCCGAGAGCTTTAAGTACCGCCTCGCGCGAAGCAAAGCGGCTGGCATAGTGAGCAGCGGGACGCGACGATGCATCACAATACGCACGCTCTTCTTCGGTAAACACACGCCGAGCAAACGACGGCGTCTTTTCAAGAATTGATTTCATGCGGGAAATCTCGACGATATCAACGCCGATACCAGCTTCAGCCATGTTCACCTCCATATCGCACAGACTAAGTTATTGTAGCCCGTTCACAGAAGATGCGACAAACGAGGGTTATAAAACACAGCTACTATGTGAGACAAAAGCCCATAAACGCAAAAAGGGGGAGGCCGCGAGGCCTCCCCCTTCTGCAGTTCAAGCGTA
>NZ_QRKO01000024.1:0-31971 GCF_003471985.1 Collinsella sp. AM15-2
GCGACGGACCTCGGGACGCTCTTACACCACGTCTGCGCGCGCCACCAATTACATCATCTAATTTTTGAACAAATGTAGACTTTTGGCACCCATACGTAGCAAAATTGATGTTACTAAATTGGTGACAGTACTCACATTTGGCATTTTTTGACCACAGGGGTTGCCAGCGCCGCGGTTTCGCCCTTTCTGCGCCGAAGCGATACACTGTTATCGTTTGATTTCTTCGCTCAAGGAGGATGCGCATGCCGTGCACAACGATTTTGGTTGGTAAGAACGCGAGCTACGACGGGTCGACGTTGGTTGCCCGCAACGAGGACTCGTCCAACGGGGTGTTTGAGCCCAAGCGTATGCGCGTGGTGCATCCCGACGAGCAGCCGCGCGTCTACACGAGCGTCCTGAGTCACCTGACCGTTGAACTGCCCGATAACCCCATGCGCTACACGAGCGTCCCCGATGTTGTCCCGGGCCACGGCATCTGGGCCGAGGCCGGTTTCAACGAGCTCAATGTGGGCATGTCCGCAACCGAGACGCTCACCACCAACGAGCGCGTTCGCGGCGCCGACCCGCTCGTCGACTACGTGCCCGCCAAGGGCAACGAGGACGAGGACGGCTATGTTCCGGCGCAGCCCGGCGGTCTGGGCGAGGAGGACATGGTGACCCTGGTGCTGCCATATGCCAAATCCGCCCGCGACGGCGTACGCATTCTGGGTGACCTGCTCGAGCGCTATGGCACCTACGAGAACAACGGCATCGCCTTTAGCGACGTGGACGAGATCTGGTGGCTCGAGACCATCGGCGGTCACCACTGGATCGCCAAGCGCGTGCCCGATGACGCCTATGTGACCATGCCCAACCAGCTGGGTATCGACAGCTTTGACCTGGACGACGCCGAGGGCGCCCAGGCCGATCACATGTGCTCCGCCGACCTGCGCGCTTGGATGGCCGAGTGGCATCTGGACTTGACGCTGGGCGTTGAGGGCGACGGTCCGGCCGCGGTCTTTAACCCGCGCGAGGCCTTTGGCTCGCACAGTGACAGCGACCACGTTTACAACACGCCGCGCGCCTGGTACATGCAGCGCTGCCTCAACCCCAGCGATGTGTGGGACGGCCCCGACGCCGACTACACGCCCGAGAGCGACGACATCCCCTGGAGCCGCGTGCCCGAGCGCAAGGTGACCATCGAGGACATCAAGTACGTGCTTTCGAGCCACTACCAGGGCACGGAGTACGACTGCTACGGCAGCAAGGGCACGCCCGCCACGCGCGGCGCTTATCGCCCCATCGGCATCAACCGCAACAGCCAGCTCGCCGTGTTGCAGCTGCGCCCCTATGCGCAGCCGGCCTACCGCGCCGTGCAGTGGATGGCCTTTGGCTCCAACTCGTTTAACGCGCTGGTTCCGCTGTACGCCAACGTCGAGACCATGCCCGAGTACTATGCCGACACGCAGGCTCGCGTGACGTCCGAAAACTTCTACTGGGCCAACCGCCTGATCGGCGCGCTGGCCGACGTCCGCTTCCATGAGTGCGGTCGCGCGGTCGAGGATTATCAGGAGAAGGTCGGTGGCATGGGCCACAAGCAGATCCATGACGTCGATGCTGCCGTAGCCGCTCTGCCTGAGGCCGAGGTACCTGCCGAACTTGCACGCGCCAATGAGGCCTTTGCCGAGCGTGTTCGCGTAGAGACCGATGCTCTACTGGGTAAGGTGCTCTACACCACGAGCTGCGCCATGAAGAACTCTTTCGCGATGAACGACAACGTGAGGTAGGGATTTCCCGTCGATCGAATAGCGCTAAAACGCCTTGTCGCTTTCACTCAATCTTGGGTACAAGAACGCCAATGCAGTTGTTTGTGATTGGAGACAACCATGGTTATGAAACTCGATCAGCTTGTTAACGGTGCCATCAACGTGGGCTTCGGCGCCGCCGCCGTTGCCGTCGAGGGCAGCAAGAAAGTTCTCGACGACCTCAGTACCAAGGGCGAGCAGGTCCGCAAGGATGCCGGCACCCCCGATATCGCCCGCAGTGTGTCCGACATGTTCGAGCAGGCCGGTGGCACCATCTCCGACCTGACCGAGCGCCTGGGCATGCAGGGTGAGACTGCGGCACAGCGAGTGCTCGACGAGCTCATCCTGGCCCGCGTCCGCGTTATGACCGCCCCCGAGCGCACGGCCTTCCTGGCCCATGTGCGCGATATCGTCGATTCGGTCGAGGACAACGTGACCTCGGTGCCCGTCGAGTCTGTTGAGCCCGACGACGCAGGGGACGCCGAAGAGGCCGAGTAGTAGCGCAGATGGCAGATTCCACCACCGATTACAACAATCAAGATCCCTTGTGTGACGAGGCGGCGGTTGTCGACGAGGTCGATGCCGCCGTCTCGGGCGCTCGCAAGAAGCCGCGCGCTGTCGATATGGTCCCCGAGGAGCCCGACGCGATGGCGCCGGACGAGGAATACCAGCTCACGCCGGCGGGCCGCCGCGAACGCATCGGTCAGATCGTTCGCCTGATCAAAAAGTATCGCGTGTGGGATAACCTCACGCCGGTGCGCCTGCGTCGTCTGCTCGAAGAGCTCGGCCCCATGTTCGTCAAGATGGGGCAGATCCTGGCTAACCGCTCCGAGATTCTGCCGCAACGCTTTTGCGACGAGCTGCGTCGTCTGCGCTCCGATGTGGAGCCGGTGCCGTACGAGGTCGTACTCAGTTGTCTGGAAGAAGAATACGGCCTGCGCCTGGGGGAGATGTTCGATGCGATCGACCCCAATCCGCTTGGTAGCGCATCGCTCGCGCAGGTGCACCGCGCTCGTCTGGTGACGGGCGAGGACGTGGCCGTCAAGGTGCAGCGCCCCGGTGCGCAGCAGGTTATGGCACAGGACATCGATATCATCCGCTCGGTGGTGCGTATCGTTTCCAAGTTCGTCAACACCGATCAATTCGTTGACCTGCACGGCGTAGTCGAGGAGTTGTGGACCTCGTTTCGCGAGGAGACCAACTTTTTGGCCGAGGCCAAAAACCTCAACGACTTCTACGAGTTCCATAAGAGCGTTCATGGCGTGACGTGCCCTAAATCCTATCTGGACCTGTGCACCGAGCACGTGGTGGTTATGGACTACGTCGACGGCATTTCGATCGCCGATCCTGAACGCTTGGTGGCCGAGGGCTATGACTTGGAAAAGATCGGTGCCGCAATCGTCGAGGATTACTCGACGCAGGTGCTCGATGACGGCTTTTTCCATGCCGACCCGCATGCGGGAAACATTATTCTCAAGGACGGCATCGTTTACTTTATCGACTTGGGCATGGTCGGACGCATGTCGAGTCACGATCGCGGTATCGTCAAGGACATGATTTTCGCCGTGGCCGAGGGTGACGTGCCCAAGCTCAAGGATTCGCTCATGCGCTTCGCCGTGACGCGTGGCGACTCGGCTGAGCTCGATCATTCGGCCTTTTTGTCCGATTTGGACTTTATCGTGGCTGACTTTGCGGGCCTTGACCTGAAGGATCTGGATATCGGCGAGTTTTTGACCTCGCTGTTAAACCTGGCGCGCAAAAACGACGTTGAACTGCCGAGCGTGGTAACGATGTTCGCCCGCGGCATGGTGACGCTCGAGGGCCTGCTGACTGAGTATATGCCCAACGTCAATATGATCCAGATCATCCAGACGCACATCAAAAACGAAAAAAGCAACTTTGCGCGCGTGCGCGACATGGGACGCGATCTTGCCGCGAGCAGCTATCGCGCGGCAAAAGGCTCGCTCGAGGCGGCCGAGTATCTTGGCCTGGCTTCGCGCATGCTCACGCGCGGCCAGCTTAAGGTGAACACGCAGATCATGAGCAGCGATAAGGCGCTGCGACAGCTGGGCGGAATTATCGACCGTATGTCGATGGCAATTGTGATTGCTGGCCTGTTTATCGGTTCGTCGGTGGTGTACTACGCGCGCATCGAGCCGGTTGTGTTTGGTATCCCAGTCATTGGCTTTATGGGCTACGTGAGCGCGCTGGTGCTGGCGCTTATGCTGGGCCGCAATATCTGGCTCAACAGTCACGGCGGCAAGCACTAGAGGCCGCGACCGTCACCGCATTTTCCTATCGCAAACAATAGCTTTTACCTTGGGCTTCGCCTGCGTGCGAGGCTCTTTTGCGTGATACCATTTTTACGGTAATAATCGATGGCCTAGATGGTGGTGCGGAGACGCACGAATGCGCGGTTTTCCTGTGCGTTTGGGAGAATCGGGGTGCAAGTCCCCGGCTGTACCAGTAACCGTAATTCCTCTTGGCCCGGGATGGTCGCGCCGCAGATCGGACGGCGCGCCCGGGTCGGTAAGGTTAAGTCGGATCGCCTCCCATCTTGTACGCGGCCGCGGCGCAAGCCGCCGGTACGCGTTGGGCTCTGGAGGGAAGGGGGACCCCGATGGGGGTACTCGAGCGCAATGTGCGCGATGACGTGGGGCAGCCGCTGGGCAATGCTCCAAGTGCAGACAGTAGGAGACAAATGGATATGTTTGAGGACGAGTGCCAGCGCGCCTCGTGGCGTCCGTATGGAGCGATTGCCCGTGGCGTAGCCAAGCGCTGCCTGGTGGCATTTCTGGCCTTCGCGATGGCCTTTGGCACCACACCGGCTCAGCTGTGGGCCGAGGGCGCCGAGGGCATTGCCGGGGCTGTGGCTCAGGCTGCGACACCGAGTGAGGGCACGGGGGCCGCGGATGGTGCTGCCGACCAGGGTAAGGCCGAGGTTTCGGATTCCGAGGGCGCGCCTGCAGCTAGTGCCGCCACTACAGAGGCGGCAACTGGCGACGAAGGCTCGGCGACGGGGGAGAGCCCTGCCACGAGCGTGCAGTCTTCGACGGCATCCGCTGGCCAAGCAGGATCTGCCGCCGCGACTGCCGTCCAGACAGAGAACCCGACAGAAACCGGCGATGTCGCCAAGAAGCAAGTCGAGGTCTCGTTCTCGATTGTCGGCACCGATGCCGACGGCAAGGCTCAGACCTGGGTGGCGCCTACGCAGCTCAAGCTCGACGAGGGCGCGACGGCTGCGGATGCCTTCATTAAGCTGCAGGAGAAGACGGGCTTCAAGGCGAAGTACGAACCGAACACGGCATACGGTTTCTACCTCGAAAGCATCACGTCCCCGAGCGATGGTCGCACGCTTGCCTTCGATCCGGCGACTTATGCCTACTGGCAGCTGTTTGTCGACGGCGCGTCTTCCTCGGTTGGCGCGAGCGGCGTCAAGCTCACCCAGGGGCAGAAGATTGAGTTTGCCTATACGGCTGGTAGCTCGTCCCCTGTCGTTAAGGACCAGGTTGCCGCAAATGTGACCGTCATTGGTCGCGATGCCCAGGGCAAGACTCAGACTTGGGTCGATAACGCGCAGTATGTGGTGACGTCCGGCTCGAACGCACTTGACCTTACAAAGGTCGCGCTCGAGGCGAATGACATCGATGCCGTTGTTGCGGGCTCCTTTATTCTGAGCCTTAAGTACAACGGCGTTGAGCTGGGTAAGCTGCTCGATTATTCGACCTATTGGCAGCTGTTCATCAACGGCAAGTCGAGCGACTGCACGGCAGACAATGTCACCATTCATGCTGGCGATACCGTTACGTGGTTCTACGGTGGCTGGGGCGACCAGTTGCCCTCCGATTCTGTCCATGCTTCCGTTCAGGTCCTCGGTAAGGACAAGGACGGCAAGCAGCAGGTTTGGGCTTCGACGGGTCAGATGAGTCTCAAGGCGGGCTCTACTGCCAAGGATCTGCTGGAGCAGACTGGTCTTGATCTCGTTGCTAGTGAAGAGTCTTGGGGCTGGTGCCTCAGCGGCATTAAATCGCCGCTTGACGGTAAGACCTATAAGTATGATCCTGCGACCCGCAGTTATTGGCAATTCTATATAAATGGCAAGTCCGCCACGGTCGGTGCCGGCAACTACGAGCTCCAAGAGGGCGACGCCGTCACCTTTATGTATGCTGGCGACAGCGATGCCCTTCCTGGCCAGGTTCTTGGGTCTGTCGATGTTGTCGGCCCCGATGTCAATGGCAACAATACTCGCTGGGGCTCGGCAAGCAACGTTTCTCTGCCCGAAGGCTCTACGGCTCAGAACCTTATTGAGACGGTCCTGAAGGCCAAGGGCGTTACGTACAACGGCTCCCAGAGTGGTGAGTACTGGTTCCTCAATTCCATCAACTCGCCGTTCGATCACAAGCCGTATGCCTGGGATGCTGCGACCAATAAATCTTGGCATCTGTATATCAATGGAGAGCCCTCCTTACTCTGCGCCAACCAGATTACGCTCAAGAGCGGCGATAAGGTTACGCTTGCCTATACCACCGACGATTCGCCCATGCCCGATCCCGACAAGATTGTCGTGGACCCGAGTGCGACGACTCCTGATTGGGATGCCGAGTGGGCCGGCTACGGTAACAGCGGCAACGGTACGTCCGTTACGGACGCCAAGACGCCTGCGCAGGCCGCCGGTCTTAAGTGGGCCTTCGATTGGAAGGCCGAGTCTGGTCAGCAGTATGCCAACTGCAGCGAGCCTGTCATTGCTAACGGTTTTGTGTACATCGCGACCGAGAACGAGCTCATTAAGATCGATTCGTCCACGGGCAAAAAGGTTGCCTCTGCGCCGCTTGCCTCCAAGGTGAGCTATACCTCTCGTCCGATCTATACCAATGGCCTTATCATCGTTCCGCTCAACGGCGGTGCGGTCCAGGCGATTACTGCTGACAAGCTGATCTGCAAGTGGCTGACGCCTGGTTTGACGGACTTGACGCAGAGCTCCTGCACCGTCGTTTCGGACGGCGAGTACGTCTATGTAGGCTCGGTCGATATTTCGTATGACGAGAATTACAACGCGACCTACGGCAACGGCTCCTTTGCGCGCATTAAGATTGCCACGGGCGAAGTTTCTTGGCAGAACATCGACCCTGCCGAGGGCTATTACTGGACTGGTGCGGCTTTGACGGATAAGTATGCCATCGTTCCTACGAGCGCGGGTACGCTTAAGTGCATTGATAAGACGACGGGCGATGTCGTTTCGACCATGAAGCTCGGCGCTGTCGCAAATGCCGATTGCATTGCCGATCCGTCCAATGGTTCGACCTTCTATCAGATGACGCACGACGGAAAGCTCCATGTGATTTCGCTTTCGGCGAAGGGCGTGTTGAGTGAACAGAAGACGGTTGATCTGGGCCTTACGAATAACATGAGCGCTCCGGCGGTGGCTGGCGAAAACTTGATTGTCGGCGGACAGACGGCTACTGGCTCTGCTCTGGTTCTCTATAACCTGAAGACGGGTAAGACCACGATGGTCGCTGCTGCCGACGGCAAGGCGCTGCCGGCTGGCCTCAACGGTATTGCTACTACTCCGCTGGTGAGTGTTCAGGACGGCAAGACCTATGTGTACTTCACTGTTAACAGCGCGGATAGCAAGGATTACGTCAACTACTCTGCTGGTGGTGGCGTGTATCGCTATACGCTCGGCGATGCAGAGGCGACGCAGATTTATGATGCGGCTGGCCATTACCAGTACTGTGACTCTCCGGTCATTGTCGATGCATCTGGCAACCTGTACTACATCAATGATTCGGGTACTCTGTTCAAGCTGGGGGCCGTTGAGTCTTGGACGGTTGCCTTTAATTCCAACGGCGGGTCTGCTTGCGACACTAAGTTTGTCGCTACGGCCGATGGCAAGCTGGTCAAGCCGGCCGATCCGACGCGCGATGGCTACACTTTCGACGGTTGGTATACCGATGAGACTTGCACGCAGGCGTATGACTTCAGTATGCCGGTGACGGCCGATCTGACGCTGTATGCCAAGTGGACCAAGAATGCTGTTAACCCTGGCGGCAATGGTG
Source organism: Collinsella sp. AM15-2 (assembly GCF_003471985.1). NCBI lineage: Bacteria > Bacillati > Actinomycetota > Coriobacteriia > Coriobacteriales > Coriobacteriaceae > Collinsella > Collinsella sp. AM15-2. The sequence continues at coordinate 7,841 of NZ_QRKO01000024.1, forward strand.
GTTCTGGCACTAATGGTGGCAACGGTGGCGCTGGCAACGGTTCCGGTGCTGGCATGGGCACGGGTTCCGGCTCCGGCACGAAGGGCCAGCAGGCCGGCGGCGCTATCGCCCCGGGTCATAAGCCGACGACCAAGACGACGGTGTCGACCAAGACCGAGACCAAGGACAACAAGTCCGACAAGAAGGACACCGATAAGTCCGATAAGAAGGACGAGAAGAAGTCTGACAAGAAGGACGGCAAGTCCGACAAGAAGTCCGATTCCAAGTCCGATACGGGCGCTGCTTCCACGACCACTGCCAAGAAGTCCTCTGATGCTTCCGAGCAGGAGACTGGCACCAATCCGCTCGCCATCGTTGGCGTTGCCGCCGGCGTCATCGGTCTCGCCATCGTCGGCGTGTTCGTGTTCACCAAACGTCGGTAGGTGAGGGCTGTGTCCAATAAATCCAAGGACGCTGACCCCAAGCAACCAGATTCATCGTTCATTCAGTTCGACGATGCAAAGCAACAGGGCGCCGCTTCGGCGGCGTCCGCCCCTCGTCGCAAGGCGCTCCTTGGCGTTCTGACTGCTGCGTGCACCATTCTGATCGTCGTCTCGCTGGGCTTCGTCCATCCTTCCACAAGCGGTGCCTGGTCCATCGACTGGATCATTCAGACCGTGACGGGGGAGAGCGTCGTCACCAAGGACACCAAGGCGTCTGGCTCGACTACGACTTCGGTCGAGGCCAGTTCCAAGGATTCCAAGTCATCGAATGACGCAAAAGACGAGTCCAAGGACGATTCCGAGTCTTCAAACAAGGAATCGGATAAGAGCTCGGATAGCAAGAAGTCCGATGGTCAGGACGGCAAGAAGTCTGGAGATAAATCCGCTGCCCAGAATAGGGGAGCCGGCGATACTTCCAATGTGTCTGGCGGTGCTTCTTCGGGCGGCGGCCAGTCGTCTGATGGAGCCTCCAGCTCTAATGGCGGAAGCGCTCCCTCGGGCGGACAGGGCGGCTCGCAGGAGTCCAGCTACGTAACGGTGACGGTTTCGGTCACATCGAGCGCTGTGGGCAATCCTGTGTCTTCTGGTGGCACCTTTACCTTTAACGAAGGCGCTACCGTCTACGATGCCCTGTGCGCGTTGGGCCTTTCTGTCAACGCACACGGCTCATCGTTCGGCACGTATGTCTCCGCGATTGGTGGTTTGGCCGAGAAACAGTACGGCGGCACGAGCGGCTGGATGTACTCCGTCAACGGCACAACGCCTATGACGGCCTGCAGCAACTACGTTCTCTCCAACGGCGACAACGTGGTCTGGTATTACGTTACAGGCTAAAGACCTCGACATAGTGCGCCAGACGGGCGGTTCGGACAAACATCCGGGCCGCCCGTCTTTATGCGAATGGGACGCCGTGGCCCGCCTCACATGCCTTCCTCGGCAGGCTCTGCAAACAAAAAACCGGCTGGAACGAGAATTCCAACCGGCTATACATTCAAGCAAATGTCGAATCGACTACGACTGCGCACCCTCGAGGAAGAGGCGGCGGCTAAAGTAGTTGTACCAGGTGACCAGGAACGTTGCGATTGCCTTCATGGCCTGGTAGCCGATGCTCAAAAACGTGACGCCCACAAACATGTACAGGTCGTTAAGGCCCAAGCCGATCACGGACAGGATGGTGAAGATCGTGAACTCGCGCTTGCGGCTCATGCCCTCGCGGTGGTCGAACACGTACTTCATGCTGAGCCAGTAGTTGACCACGACGGACGTGATAAACGAGAGTGTGGTACTCATCAAAAAGTCGAGGTGGAACAGCTCGACGAGCGCAATGAGCATGCCCCAGTCGATGCCAAAGGAGATAAGACCCACGACAGCGAACTTGAGGAACTGCTTGGTATGAGGTTGTGCCAGTGCCTTGCGCACGTAATCACATCCAATGCGTTGATGAATCGAGCAAAGAGTTACTTTAGAGCTTTTGCATGGGAAACGTAAGGTCTTTGGCAAGAACTATACGAACTCGCCAAATATTCAAGAGCTAATCCGCAAGCGTTGTAAATTTGCCCGTAAACGAGCGAGACCCACGAACAACGCTGCACTCGACGAGCGTCATCCGTGGGTCCCGTAGTGCAACGAGGAGGCCGAGCTACTTGGTCTCCTCGCCCTCCAGGAAGATCTTTCGGGTCACAAAGTTGTAGACCATGACCAGCGCGGTAGCGCAAATCTTGGCGATATTGGCCTCGAGGCCCAGACCGGCGTTGAGGGCCAGCACGATGCCGTCGTTGAGTGCCAAGCCAATAACGGACAGCACGACAAAGATGATGAACTCGCGGCGGCGACTCATGCCCTCCTTGTGCGCAAACACATACTTCATGCTCGCGACATAGTTAAAGATGAGCGAGACGATAAAGCCGCTGGTATTGGCAATCAGGATGTTAAGGCCCAGACCGTAGTGGAGCAGATTCATGATGCCAAAGTCGATGACCGTGGCGACAACGCCGACGACGCCAAACTTCATGATCTGCGCAAGGAGCTTTTGCATGGTACCTGCCTTAGGGTGGCGCCGCAGCGCCGTGGGGATGACAAACCAAGCAAGTTTAGCCAATCCCCACGAGTGGAGCTAGGCACGCTCCTCGATAGCACCGTTTCTATATGCATCGAGCAGCTGACGCAGGTCCTGGATTTGGCTGCGAATCTTGGCGCCGGTATCGGTATCGCTGACCATGCGGCGGCGGTCGGCCTCGTCAAAGCGGTTGGTCTCGCTTTCGATATCGATGTTGCGGGTGAGCGCCTCGGCAACGGTGGTAAAGGCCCGGTGCGACTTGAGGCGGCATCCTCGCGAGCTCGAGATGAGCGTGTAGCCGGCGATGCCCGTTTTGGGGTGGTAGGCGCGACAGAAACCGCCGTCGATGACCAGCAGCTTACCGTTGGCGCGGATGGGCTGCTCGCCCTTGGTGGTCTTGACCGGGGTGTGGCCGTTGATGATGTGCCCCGTCGGCGAGCACGCCATGGGGGTGACGCCAAACTCGCGCATGATGTCGTCGCAGACCGAGGGCGACTTGGTAAGCGTAAAGTACGGGTCCATCGGCTCGACCCACGTGCTCTTGTCGGCAATGTAGGCGCGCTCGAAGGTGCGCACCACGCGTCCGCTGGCGGGTGAGTTAAAGCCGATCCACAGGTACCACATCCAGTCGAGGGCATCGCGGTCGCCGACGCGCCAGGCGCGGCGGGCGATATGGTCGCAAAAATCAAAATAATCGCGACCGGCGTGCCAGGTACCCAGGCAGTTCATGCTGCTAAAGGTGCCGTCTTCGTTGAGCGGCACGCAGCCGTGGAAGAGCAGATTGCCGTTGGCGACCTTATACATGGAGCCGTGGGTATAGAGGAAATCGATGTGGCGATGTAGGTGATCGGCGGTGACAAACTCGGACACGAGCTTGTCGATGATGTGCTGCTCCTCGGGTGTGAGCGTGTAGGGGTCCGCCGGATCGACGGTGGGGAAGTCGTTGGTCGTGAGCGGCCATACGCTGCCGTCGGCGAGGGTGACCGTGCCGGCGTCGTGATCGACCTTGTCGAGCAGCAGGCGGTCGGCCATGTCGAACTCCGGATGACGCTGGATAATCTGGCCCTCGAGCTTAAAGAGCAGGACGTTGATGGCTTTGATCAGCGGGCTGATGGGCTCGCCGGCGATATAGGTGGCGTCGGCGAAGGCGACAAGCTCGCGCAGCGAGATGCCATAGTCGTTTTCGAGAATCTCGTAGTTGTCGTAGCGCAGGTTGTTGCGCAGCACCGTGGCGATGCAGGCGGGCTCGCCGGCAGCGGCGCCCATCCACAGCAGGTCGTGATTGCCCCACTGGATGTCGAGCGAATGGTAGGTGAGCAGGCGGTCCATAATCTTGGCCGCGCCGCCGCCGCGGTCGAAGATGTCGCCCACCAGGTGCAGGTGGTCGACGGCCAGGCGCTTGATGAGCGAGGCAAGCGACTCGATAAAGTCGTCGGCGCTGGCGGTCTCCAAGATGGATTCGATAATGCGCTCGTGATAACGCACGCGATAGTTGTTCTCGTCTGGATGCGTGTGCAGCAACTCGTCGATGATGTAGGCGTAATCGCGCGGGATGGCCTTACGCACCTTGGAGCGCGTATAGCGGCTCGAAAGCGAGCGGGCAACCACAATGAGTTGGTCGAGCATGGTCTTGTACCAGGTGGGGGAGTCCTCGTGCTGGCTGCGGACCAGCTCGATCTTCTCGCGCGGATAGTAGATGAGCGTGCACAGCTCGCCCTTTTCGTCAAAGGTGAGTGTGTCGCCAAAGATCTCGTCGACATGTTCGCGCACGACGCCCGAGCAGTTGTTGAGGATGTGCATAAAGGCTTCGTACTCGCCGTGCACGTCGCTCATAAAATGCTCGGTGCCTTTGGGCAGGTTGAGAATGGCCGAGAGATTGATGATCTCGGTAAACGCGGATTGCTCGGTGGGAAATTGTCTCGACAGCAGACGCAGATACTTAAAGTCTTGCGGATTGCGATCGAATGCGACCATGAAACACCTTCCAATATGGTTGGTAAAACTGATAAACATCGTCAAACGTTTATCAGTATGCGCCGGCTTTGTTTCGATTTAGCGCCGGTGGCTGAATTGTCGGCTGAACGGTTTGCTAAATCGATTAAGTTGAGGTTGATGTGTCGGTTAAGTGGAGACGAAGGGGATGATTTTGCCCATGTTGGCCCATGGCGGGGATGGGGACGTTGATGATAAAGATATTCAATGCCAATGGTTCGAATTGGTAAATAGTGGACATTTGTATCGTATTTAGGCTTGCTGTGCGATAATTTGCGTAGCAATACTTAAGGAGCCTCATATGAGTGATTTTGTCCTGACCTGTGAATCCGCCGCCGATCGAACCCGTGAGTTCTTTGCGTCGCGCAATATCCCTGTCGTGTGTTTTCATTACGAGATTGATGGTGTTGTCCATACGGACGATCTGTATCAGTCGATTACGCCGGACGAGTTTTTTGCCCAGATTGCCGCGGGCGCCATGCCCAAGACGTCTCAGGTGAGCGTGGGTGAGTATGAGGAGTTTTGGGAGCCGATTGTTGCCGAGGGTAAAGACGTGCTGCACCTGACGTTGTCGTCGGGTATTTCGGGCACGTATGGATCGGCCTGCGTTGCGGCGCAGATGCTCGCGGATCGCTATCCCCAAGGCGGCAAGGTGCGCGTCATCGATTCGCTGGCGGCGTCTTCGGGCTTTGGCCTGTTGCTGGAATATGCCGCCGACGTGCGCGATAGCGGCGCTTCGCTCGACGAGACGGCCGCTTGGATTGAGGAGCATAAACTCAACCTGCACCACTGGTTCTTCTCGACCGATCTGTCGAGCTACCTGCGCGGCGGTCGCATTTCGGCCGCGAGCGCGATCATCGGCACGGCGCTCAAGATTTGCCCGCTCATGACGGTCGATTGCGAAGGTGAGCTGGCGCCGCGTGAGAAGATTCGCACCAAGAAGCGCGCGATTTCCGAGATGGCTAAGACCATGTTGGCACACGTGCAGGACGGTGCGGATTATTCGGGTAAGTGCATCATGTCGCACTCGGCGTGCCGCGAGGATGCCGAGGCAGTTGCGGCGCTGATTGAGGAACAGGTTCCGCAGCTCAAAGGCAAGATTAAGATCAACAATATCGGTGCTCTGATCGGATCGCACACCGGACCTGGTACGGTGGCGCTCTTCTTTATGGGCGACAAGCGCGTGGATTAGCGTTTGTGAGCTGGCTGACGGTTTTAACGGCTGCTTTTGTTCCTCCTGACATTTGATAACAGAAAAAGGCCCGTCCCGTTGTTTGCGGGGCGGGCCTTGCTGTTGCGGCTAGCGTTTCTTTCCGCGGAAGAAGAAGCCGTGCAGCGAGGGCTTGAGTCCACGGTTGGCACGACGCTCCTCGATATGATCGTGGATCGAAGCGACGCGTTCGATGACTTCGTCGGGGATCGGCACGTCGGGATTCATGTTCTCGACCTGGCTGACCTCGGCGGCGGCGACCTGGTCGATAATGGGCACATCGTCGCGCGAGATGACAGGCGTGGCGTCTTCCTTCATCTTGCGGTAGCGCTGCATCATGTCGGTCTGCAGCTGCTGGGCCGAAGGCGGCGTCCAAATGATGGCGTTGGCGCCGGCGGCGATGGTCTCACGGATGCTCTCGGGCGTCTTGCCGCCCGGTGCGATGAGCGGCAGGTTGGGATAGTGCTCGCGCAGCTCGCGCAGGACCTGGGGCGTGTTCTTGCCGGCCGCGATGTTGAGGATCTTGGCTCCGGCGCGCACTTTGGCGTGAGCATCGTCGTCGCAACGTACGACCGTGGCGATGACGGGGATGTCGGCGATGTTGGTGATGTGCTCGATCATTTCGGCAGTGGCAGGGGAGTTGACCACACAGCCCGCCGCGCCCTGCATCTCGGAGACGGCTGCCATCTGTACGGAGCGCTTACCGGTCGTAGTTCCGCCGCCCACGCCTACAAAGACCGGGCACTCGGCAACGGTCAACAACGCCTGCGTAATGGCCGGCTGTGGCGTGAAGGGGTAAACGGCAAAGACGGCATCGGCGTTGGAGTTGCGGATGACCGCGACGTCGGTGGTGTAGATAAGCGACTTGATGCGACGACCGAAGAGCGTAAAGCCGCTGGCCTCCTCGATCTCATCGGGCATGCGGAGAGCCGCCTTGCGCAGACGCCCGTCGATGGGCAGCGGCTCCATGGGCAAAAGGCCGTTGGGAGTTACGGCCACCTGGGGCTCGGTAAATTCGTCTGCAAGTTCGACCTCGGAAAAATCGACCGAGGCGACGATGTCCTCGTGAACCTCGGCGGGAACATCGATGGGGGCTTGGTCGTTTGCCGTGACCGGCGTGTCGAAGGAGCTGGTGCCGACGAAGGCGTCGACGCGCTCGTTTAGGTCGTTGAGGGTATCCATGGATCCTCGATTCTATGCGATGGTGGCCTGCAAGGTGCCGGCAGCGTTGTGCTTGCTAAATCGTTTGACGAGTTGATTTTTCCCCGCCGTGCCATCCGTTAGACCGAAGGGCCGGCGAACGTGAAGGAGCTGTGGTGGCGGGTATTGAGGTGCTATCTTGAAAGTCCCGTTTAAAAGAGAGGTGACGCGGAATGGAATTTACAGCAATGTTGGGCTCGATTGGCCTGTGTGTGGGCGCAATCGTAGCCGCCGCGGTCATCTACTTTGTGGTTACGGCCATTAAAGGCAAAAGAGCCGAGCGCAAGGAACGTGAGACACTTAAGCAGCACCGTGACCAGCAGGACAAGCGCGCACAGAGATAGCTTGTTGAGTTTTGAATCCGTGCGCTAGCTGCGTTTTCGGATCAAGGCGATGTAGAAGCCCTCAAAGTCGCGGCTGGGCGGAATGGTCAGCGTGCCGGGCATACCGTTGGCGATGGACGAGACGTGGCCGGCGGCGATGGCCTCGGTGAGGGCGTTGCTCTCGACGCGTGGCTCTTCGCCAGCTTCCTGGGCGCGGCGCTTTTCACTTTCGCTCGGCGTGCCATCGAGGGGGATAAGCTCGCAGTCCATGTGCTTGTCGAGGGCCTCTTGCAAGGCGTCCTCGTTTTCCTGCGGCAAGATCGAACAAGTCGAATAGACGAGCGTGCCGCCCGGTTTGAGGGCTCCCATGGCGCGATCCAGAAGTGCTCGCTGCGAGCGGGCGCACTTGCCGAGCAACTGCTCGGTGAGGCCGCGCAGACTCTTCTCGTTGCCGCTGATGACGGTGCCCGTACCGGTGCAGGGGGCGTCGAGCAGGATGCGGTCAAAGCGGAAGAACTCGTCGAGCTCGCGTGCGTCAATACGCATGACGGGCACGTTTTTGGCGCCCTGGCGGTGGAGGTTAGCTTCGAGCTTCTCGGCGCGGGGAATGCTCATCTCGCAGGCCGTGAGGTGTGCCTGGCCCTGGGTGAGGGCGGCGATCTGCGTCGTCTTGCCACCGGGGGCCGCGCACATGTCCAGGATGTCCTCGCCGGCCTGGGCGCCCAAGACCAACGGCGGCATCATGGACGACAGACTTTGCAAGTAGATCTTGCCGTCGCGGTAGATGTCGAGGTCCCACAGGTCGGAAACCTGGGCCTCGGGCAGGATGGAAGCGTCCGGGTACCATGCGACGGGGCGGTGGGCGATGCCGGCGGCATCGAGCGCCGAGGCGATGTCCTCGGCGGTTGCCTTGAGCGTGTTGGCGCGCAGCGTGACCGGGCGTGTGGCCGCGGCGCCGAAGCCCTCGATCATAAGCTCGGCATCGGCGGGCGCATAGGCGCCGGCGACCGTGTCGACCATAAAGCGCGGCAGGTCGGCGGCGCAGGGAAGGGCGGCAAGCTGGTCGGAAAGCTCGGTGGCGGCAAACTGCCTGAGCTTGAGCTCGGCCTTGACCTGCTTTTTCTGCTTACGACGACGCGACTTGGACATCCGTCTTTCCTTCCCATTCCATTACATGTCGAGTGTTTAGTACTGGCTCTCGTGCTTGCTAAAGAAGTCGAAGCGCGGGGGCAGCGGCTTCACGCGGTGCTCGCCGGGCTTCTCGCCCAGGATCTCCACGAACTCGTCCGTGGAGGCAAAGATGTTATCCCAGCTAAAGAAAGCGACCGGGTCGACGTCGAAGTACTCGCAGATGAGCTCGCAGCCGGCCGGCACAATACCGTGCATCAGGACGGTCGCCACGCGCAGCTCGGTAAAGGCGTCGACAAGGGCCTGCGTCATCGCGGCGTTTGCCTCGTTACCCTCGAGCTTGTTGGCGGCCTTGGAAGCGTCGCTCCAGCGCTTGTTGGCGGCGCGCAGGTAGTCGTCGCACACGGCAAGCGCGCGGTGCGTCTCGAACTTGTACATGGCCTGCTCAAAGGCGAGGGCTGCCTGCTGGGCGGCTTCGACCACGGTGTCAGAAGCGGCACCGGCGGGGATGCAGCCGTTGCGGTAGGGGCTCTCGTCGCCTTCCTTGACGGCGACGCCGTAGAAGCAGCTGCGGGCCAGACGGTTGAACACGCCGGTCAGCAGCGCGCTCTCCTTAAGGGCCGGGTCGATAACGCGCTTGTCGTCGCAGGCGCGTACCTCGTTGCCGTCCTTGTCCTTGCCGGTCACACGCGTGTCGTATGCCTTGGGGCTAAAGCTCACCGGCTTTTCGGATAGGCCGAGCGACAGCCAGTGCGCGCGCATCTGCTCGCAGGTGTAGTGGTTGAGCAGGTCGTCTGCCGGCGGGGGAGGCGTCTGCGAGGACGAGCTGGCCTTTTTGCCCATGTAGAGCAGGTGGTAGCAGGCGCTGACGGTGCTCTGCGTGAGGTCCCAGCCCAGGGCCTCCCACATGGCGGTCTGCGCGATGCAGTAGAAATAGATGTTGTCCTGACCGATGAACTGGTAAATCTGAGCGTCGTCAGAGCACCACCAGTCGCGCCAGTCGAGCGAGCTGTGCTGGTAGGTGGGTGCGGGCACCTGCGTGGAGTCGGCGGCGGGCTCGCCCATGAGGGCGGCATCCTGGGCGGCGACGCCCTCGGTCACGCCGGCGGCCTTGGCATCGCGCGCGAGCACGGTACGCGTATAGCTGATGGGCGCCCACAGGCTCTCGGGCCAGCACCAGCAGGTGACGTCGGAGACGCCATCGACCTCGGGCACCGGAACGCCCCAGTCGATGTTGCCGGTGATGCGGAAGGGCACGAGTGCCTTGCCGCTGCGGAAGCGCACGCCACCGTTGGCGAGCACCGCGTGGGCGTCGTCGCGCTCCTTCCAGCTGGGGAAGGTGACGGTAAAGCTGCTCTTGTTGCCCTCGGGCTCCAGCACGGTGTGCTCGGGGAGCTGGTCCTCGACGGCATCGAAGGCCTCGCGGAACTTGTTCTGGATGTAGAGCTGAGCCGGCAGCAGCCACTCCTCCATGGTCTTGGAGACCACGGAGCGAACCTGCGGGTTCTGGGCGAGCTTGGCGGTGTAGGTCTTCATAAAGTCGAGGTAGGCCGGCAGATCAAAGTAGAGATTGTCGACCGGGCGCAGCTCGGGCACCTCGCCGGTGAGCTGGCTCTTGGGCGCGATGAGCTCCTCGGGCTCAAACTGGTGGCCCAGATCGCACTCGTCGGCATAAGCCTTCTCGGACTTGCAGCCCTGGATGGGGCAGCGGCCGATGACCTGGCGGCCGTTGAGGAACGTGCCGGCCTTGGCATCGTAGAACTGCAGCGTGGAGCGCTTGGAGATGGTGCCCTGCTCGTGCAGGCGCTCGATAATTTCGGCAGTCACCTCGTTGTGGATCTGGGCCGCCGGCTCAAGGCCCGAGCCGCCGTAGATGTCGCAGCTGATGTTGTAGTTGTTGAGGGTCGCGGCCTGGCGGGAGTGATTGGACTCGACATACTCGCCGATGGACTTATCGTAGCCTTCGTTCTCCTTGAGCTTGCGGTAGCTCTCCATGATGGGCGAGCCGTAGCAGTCAGTGCCCGAGGTGAAGATGACGTTCTCGCGGCCCAGGCGGTCGCGAAGGAAGCGGGCGAAGAAGTCGGCCGGGACAAAGACGCCGCCGACGTGGCCAAAGTGAAGGCCCTTGTTGCCGTAGGGCTCGCCGGCGGTAACGATGGCGCGGCGAGGCCAGCTGGGACGGTCGTTCATGGAGTATTTGGATGCCATGGGACTCCTTCGCATATGGTGAGAGCGCGGCCGGGCGCAAGGCCTGGCGACGCGGTGGTCAATTCGTGCATATCGTTCGACATTATCGCACATGCGGACGGGTACGTGGCAGGGGCGCTATCCTAAGATGCTATGAATGAGATTTCCAACATACATGCGTTTGAGGACGAGGATTTTCTACACGCCTGCTTTGTGTGGGGGATGGCCGTGATCGCGGTGTTTGCCGTGTGCCTGGTGCCGATGTTTATGCTGCTGGGCGGGCCTGCGGACTTGGACGCGGCTGAGGCGGGCGGCTGGATGGCTGTCGTGGGCTGGATAGTCGGCTTGACTGCGGTCTCAATGGCGTCGTTTGCCGTGCACGAGCTGGTACATGCGGTGTTTTTTAAGCTGCTGGCTCCTGCGGGCGCGCGCGTGACCTTTGGGGCGAACCTCGAGACGGCGATGATCTATGCCTGCGCCGAGGGCGTTGTGTATTCGCGCCGGCGGTACATGGCGGTTTGCCTGGCGCCGACGGTTGTTGTGACGACAGCATTTGCCCTGGGGTTTGCGTTCTCGGACTATCCGCTGCTGTGCTACCTGGCGGCTGGTCAGCACTTGTCGGGCTGCGTGGGCGATTGGTATTACGTGCGGACCATCCTGCGCGACCGCCGCATTGTCGCCTGCGAGGATACGTCCTTTGGCGTGCGCTTTTTTGGGTGAGGAGATGTCGATGAAGTCGTTGTTGCTGCATGCGTGCTGCGCACCATGCTCGCTTGAGCCGGTTCGCCTGCTGCGCGAGGAGGGGTTTGAGCCCACGATTTGCTGGACCAACCCTAATATTCAACCTCACGATGAATGGCAGCGGCGTTTGGACGAGCTGCGCCGGTGGTGTGCCGATGGCGACATCGAGCTCATCGAGGCCGGGGAGGACCGCGAACGCTGGGAGGCCGGCGTGGCCCCGCTGGGTGCCGATCGTCCCCGTCGCTGTCGCGCGTGCTATGCCTTGCGCTTGGCCGAGGCATGCCGCGTTGCCCAGGAGCGCGGGTTTGAATACGTGGGCACGACGCTCGCCGTCTCGCCGTATCAGCTGTTCGAGACCTGTAATGACGTGCTTGAGCGCTTGGCAGCGGCACATGGGCTCACTCCGGTGATTCGCGATTTTCGCCCGTATTATCCCGAGGCCACGCGCCGTTCGCGCGAACTGGGCATGTATCGACAGAACTACTGCGGCTGCCGCTTTTCTGCTGTCGAGGCGGCCATGGACCGCGCCCGCATCCGCGACGAGCGCAAGGCTGCCAAAAAGTAGTTCATTTGGGCTGGGACTTTGAACTGTCTGTGCGGTACGGTCGTTTTTGGGAAAGTCGATTTAATTAAGCGTGTGATCGTGGCTCGCTTGATACCAAACGACGACTCCTATGATTCTAATCCTCCGTTTGTTAAACATCAGATCCGGACTTGCTGTTGCATATGAATGGGACGACAGCACAATCATGTCGTTTCCTTCTGCAAATCGCCTAATTACCGGTGTTTTACCGTCTGCGAGCGCCAATACAGCGCAGCCGTTCCAAGGCTTTGCGGTGGTATCGACAAGTAGTAAGCTGCCGGGAGGGTAAATGCGGGACATTTCGTCGCCTTTGATTTTAACGAAAACGCTATGTGGGTGACGTTCGGCTACGTCTACAGGCGCGCAAGCATTTTGTTGGCCGTGCGTGATGCGGCGCTTTTGCGATTCGATATCGATGACGGGAAATGCGCCCTCCATTTCGTGGATAGCAGGGTCTTCGTCGGTGACGATTCTTTTATTTGCGAGCTTTACGGCCAAACCGTTTTCCTCGCCAACAAGTTCATCGCGGGTGCAACCGAAGAGCGCTTGTAACTTTTCAATATAGCGCTCACGGGGGGCATACCGACTTTTTTCCCAACGACAAACGGTCTCTTTAGATACCCCCAACATCTCTGCAAGTTGCGCCTGACCAAGATGCTCCATGGTGCGGAGTTTACGAATATTTGCCCCGAAGCCCATGGCTATAGATCCTCTCGCCACAGAGGGAGGCATAGACAGTTTGTGCCACCATAGCCTTTGGTGAGCTCGTCAATGGATAGCGGGAATAATTCCATTCCTGCTTTCTCAAGCGCTTCGTTGGTCCAAACGTTTTCTTCATATACGCATAGTTTTCCTGGCGAGAGCGCAAGGATAGACGTTGCGTTGTTCCGGCGTTCTCTTTCGTAGGCGGTTTGATTCCCGCCTCCGCAGTCAATCACTTTTATTGGTTCGCAACAGGCTGCAGAGAGTATTTCCGGAATCGTGCGATCGATAGGAGTGATCGTAAGGCCCCTTCCGGATCGTTTTAGTTGAATGCTGTATGCATCAACGGCATTGCATATCTCACGATCGATGAGGAACGCGTCGTGATCAATTCTACTTATGAACGTATCGAGGTGGATACGCAGCCCGTCAGAGGGGACTCGAATCGCAATTAGCTCGGTGGTCTGGAATTTATTTGAGGTCAGGAGCTCTTTGGCAAGTGACTCGACGGCGGCGGGTTCAGTTCGGTCAGAGATTCCAACTAATATTGTCTTAGCACTGATAACAATAATGTCTCCGCCTTCTATATGGTAGCTACTCCTGTTCAAATCACATATTGGAGTTTCTCCCATGATCTTGTGGTGGGTGAATATCTGCCGGTATAAGGCGACCTCACGATCACGCTCAGGCCAATACATATGATTTAGGATGATGCCGTCTCCGACTACCACAGCAGGATCACGAGTGAAAAAAAGCGTGTTGAGGGGATTGACCAAGAGCGAGGCGGGATCAAATTGCTCGTGCACGAGCGCCCGTAGTGTTTCCGACTGGTTTGAACATAGCTCAGTGTCTCCAAAGCGAATGCCGTTAAGTACTATATTCACCAATTCCTGGGTGTTCTTAGCGTTCTCAAACAGCTGGGTTATTGTCTCGAGGAACTCTCTGCCTGTTGCCCCGCTGCAACGGAGGTAGTCATCAATAAAATATTTAAGTGATTGGGGCTCAGTTTCAAGTGAGTCTTCGAGAAGGTCCCTAATTTCAATGGTTTCTACGCCATGCTTCTCAAGCAATTGAACCATGGAATCGTGCTCATACATTGCTTTGTCGAGGTCAAAACGACCGCTCCATTTTCGCAGGGAGAAAACTTGGCTGAAGTCGGCATCAGGGTAGTTTTGTGTTTCAGCTCCTGGTCGATGGACAAGTACGGCTTTTAAATGACCGATTTCATTTGTTATGTGTATGCCTTGCATGTCTGTCTCCTGTCCTGCTGGTTTTTATATAAGGCTAAGGCAGGTTCCTTGTTGTGTTGCGGAAAAGTTAAAAGACGTATGTAATTGACAAATAACATCAATTTAAAATATCAGATTGATTAATAACGTCACTTTAGCTGCCGTTCATAGGTGAAAAACGACACGATAGCGATGGTTGGCCGACCACCGCTGAGCAACCTCATACATTTATGGTGCCAGCTGGATAGATGGGAAAAGGAATGAAGGAGGAGATATGGCAGCGGAAAGTTCGAAAGGCATCAAGCAGTTCAAGGTCCCGCACGTATATGCGATCATCTTTGCACTTATGGTCATCTTCGCTGTTCTCACGTGGATTGTTCCCTCTGGGTCCTATCAGCGTCAGGAGGTGAACGGTCGTGAAGTCACCGTCGCAGGTACGTATGAGCAGAGTGAAAAGACATATATTGACGAGGAAACCGGGGATGAAGTAGATCTCAGACAAGGTGTCTTCGATGTTCTTCAGGCTCCAACGCGCGGTATACAAGAGGCAATTGAGGTCGTTGCATTCATCTTGATTGTGGGCGGTTCGTTTCAGGTTATTACTAAAACGGGCGCTATCACGAGCGGAATGGGTCGTGTCGTTCGCCGCTTTAAGAACAAAGACATTCTAATTATTCCTATTGCGATGGTTCTCTTTGCATTGGGCGGAACGAGCTTTGGCATGGCGGAAGAAACTCTCCCATTCTTTGCGATCTTCATGCCAATTATGATGGCTATGGGCTTCGACTCGATGACGGCGTTCATGGTCGTGTTCGTTGGAGCGCGCACGGGTTACATCGCCTCAACGATTAATCCGTTTAATGTTCTCATTGCGCAAGGTATTCTTGGTATTCAGGGCAACCCCCAGCTGTGGCTGCGTATGATTGCCTGGGTTGTTTTGACCGCCGTTGCAATTACTTGGGTTGTCCTCTATGCACGAAGGGTAAAGAAGAATCCTGAGTCATCGATCACATTTGAGGATGATATCGCCAAGAAAGTCGAGTTCGCTGCCGATGAATCTGCCCTTGATGCGGAATTTACGGGTCGTCAAAAAGGCGTGCTTGCGGTATTTATCGCTGGAATGTGCCTTATCATCTGGGGACTTGTGACCCAGGGCTGGTATATGAACGAGATTTCTGCGGTCTTTTTGGCCATGGGCCTGTTGGCTGGTGTTATTGCGGGCTTTAGTCAGGACGTCATCGCTCAGGAATTTGTTGCGGGTATCGCTGACTTTGCTTTCTCGGCAATTGTCGTTGGACTTGCGCGTGGCATCCTTGTCATTGCCTCTGACGGCATGATCATCGATACCATCCTCAATGCGCTCGCCACTGGTCTGGGCGGCATCCCGGCGGTTCTCTTTACTACGCTTCTTTATGCGGTTGAGAACCTCCTGGCGATCCTGGTTCCCAGCTCATCTGGCCTTGCAGCACTGACCGCTCCCATTTTTGGACCTTTGACCGAACTCATGGGCCTTAATCCCGAGGCTGCCGTGTGGGCTCTCTCCATGGGTAGCGCGACGATGTCTTTGATCTGTCCTACTAGCGCCATTCTTGTAGCGGGTTTGGGCGTGTGCAAGATCAAGCTTGGCCAGTGGTGGAAGACCGTTTGGAAATTCTTCTTGGTCGTGTCGCTCATCAATATCGTATTCGTAGCAATCTCGGGACTTATTGCCCTGTAGGTTTCATGGTTGAAATGGAGTAACAGGAATGTCTAAAGGACTGAATGTACACAGCGAGATTGGTAAGCTCAAGAAAGTTGTGCTTCACCGCCCCGGTCGTGACCTTGTGAACGTAAAGGCAGAAGAGTTCGAGGATGTCTGGATTCACGACTGTTTCTATCTTGATGTGGCTCAAAAGGAGCATGATGCCTTTGCGGATCTTCTGAGGAGCGAAGGTGTTGAGGTTCTCTATATGGAGAAACTCGTTGCTGAAGCGCTGGATGCATGCCCCTCGGCTCGCGCTGAGTTTACCGATACATTTATGGCTGAGAGCGGAATTGTCAATCCTATGCTTGAGCAGGCTGTTCGTGAAAAGCTCGACGCTATTTCAGATTCGTATCAGTTTGTACTTGAGGCTATGGGGGGGTATCGTTATCGTGACCTTGAGCTGCCTCGCGTCTCGACTACGCTTAGCATGATGGATAATGAGGATGCGAAGCCCGATGATTTGGTGTTGAAGCCTCTTCCGAGTTCATATTTCTCTCGCGACCCTCTTGCTTCCGTGGGCAAAGGCGTTCTGCTTCACCATATGTATTGGAAACAGCGAGATCGTGAAGTGCCCTTCTATGAAGCGATTTTCAAATACCATCCCGATTATGCAGGGACTCCGATTTGGTACGACCATAAGAATCCCTGGCATATCGAGGGCGGTGATGTGCTTAACATTAACGCTCATACCTTGGCTATTGGAATTAGCCAGCGAACTGAGGCGGCTGCGATTGAGGAGCTTGCAAAGAATTTGTTCTGGGGATCTGGGAATTCTGAGATCGATACCGTTTACGCTATTAAAATCCCCAACGGCTATGCTTACATGCATCTTGACACCGTTTGCACCATGGTGGATTTCGATAAGTTTACAGTTTATCCCGGTATTTTTGAGACCCTTCGTGTTTATCGTCTGACTCGTGGTGACTCTGAGGGAATGGTCGCTGTTCAAGAGATTGATGACACGCTTGAGCATATTCTTGAAATGGCTACTGGCGTGGAGAAGGTGCAGCTTATTGAGTGCGGTGCCGGCGATATGGTTGAGGCGTCTCGCGAGCAGTGGAACGACGGGTCGAACACTCTTGCCGTTGCTCCTGGTAAAGTCTGTGTTTACGAGCGCAATGTTGTCACAAATGATGAGCTCTACAAGAACGGTTTGGAACTTTTGGTCGTTCCCTCCGAGGAACTGTCCCGCGGTCGTGGCGGCCCGCGCTGCATGAGCATGCCCTTCTGGCGCGAAGATATTTAGTTGCAAATCCACTGTGATAGGAGATGGCGAATATGGGTGTTAATATCGCTGGTCGCAGTTTTCTGAAGCTGCTTGATTACACGACGGAAGAGATTGAGTATCTGCTTGAGCTTTCTGCTAACTTCAAAAGCATGAAGCGTGCCGGTGTTCCGCATAAATACCTTGAAGGCAAGAATATTGTTTTGCTATTTGAGAAGACTTCCACGCGTACTCGCTGCGCCTTCGAAGTTGGTGCACTTGACCTTGGCATGGGTGTAACTTATTTGGATCCGGGCTCGTCCCAGATGGGCAAAAAGGAGTCGATTGAGGACACGGCTCGCGTCCTTGGCCGCATGTATGACGGAATTGAATACCGCGGCTTTGAACAGGCGAAGGTTGAGGAGCTTGCTGCAAAAGCTGGGGTTCCCGTTTGGAATGGGCTGACTACTGAATTCCACCCGACTCAAGTGCTTGCCGATATTCTGACCATACGTGAAGAGTTTGGAGAGATTAAGGGCAGGAAACTTACATTTTTTGGTAAGGCGGCCGGAAACGTCGCCGATTCGCTCATGGTCATTTGCGCTAAGCTCGGCATTAACTACTGTTCTTGCGGCCCAATCGGGGGAAATTCGGAGGGGGCTACATCCTATGATCCTGAACTCCTTGCAGAATGTAGTCGTATTGCGGCCGAGCATGGATCGACGATTACCATTACAGAGGATATTGAGGAAGGCGCTCGTGATGCCGATGTAATTTACACGGATGTTTGGGTTGGCATGGGTCAGCCCGCAGAGCTGTGGGAAAGCCGCATTAAGCTCATGTCGCCGTATCGTGTGACCGCTGAGGTGATGTCTATGGCAAAGCCCGAGGCAATTTTCCTCCACTGCCTTCCGAGCTTTCACGATACTAATACTACTGTTGGTGCCGAAATTGCTGAGAAGTTTGGAGTCACCGAAACGGAAGTCACGGACGAGGTTTTTGAGTCCGATAAGTCTCGTGTTTTCCAAGAAGCGGAGAATCGCATGCATACGATTAAGGCGGTGATGTACGCAACGCTTAAGTAGCGGGGCGTTGAGAAAACAGTCGCAAATCTGTTTGCCATACTATATTTCTCTCAACAAGCTGATAGGATACAGGGGAGAATGATGCGCGCGTCAGTCGATTTTTTCGACTGACGCGCTTTGTGAAAGAGGCAAAGATGCGTACCGATGATTTTGACTACAACCTTCCTGAGGAACTGATTGCCCAGGCTCCTGCCGAGCCGCGCGACTCCTGCCGCCTGCTGGTGGTGGATCGCAAAGGCTCCCAGGCGGGGAAGCCGCTGGAGCACGGCGGTACCGTTGAGCACCGCATCTTCCGCGACATCATCGACTATATCGAGCCGGGCGATGTGCTCGTCATCAACAAGACGCGTGTGATGCCGGCCCGCCTGATCGGTCGCAAGACGGGCTCGGGCGGCGTGGTCGAGACGCTGCTGCTCAAGCGCCGCGAGGACGTGGATCCGCTCGGCCATGTTTGGGAGTGCCTGGTCAAGCCGGGCAAGCGTCTGAAGCCCGGTGCTCAGATTGAGTATCGCGCCGGTGGCGCCCATGCGCCCGAAGGGGCTCCCGTGGTGCTGACGGCCGAGGTCGTCGACTTTGTCACCGATAGCCGCGGCGGCCGTCTGGTGCGCTTCGAGCCAGCCGGTTGCAATGCCGCCGGCGAGCCGCGCACGCTCGACGAGGCCATTCACGCCGCCGGCCACGTGCCGCTGCCGCCCTACATTACCGATTACGAGGGCGATCCCGAGAAGTACCAGACCGTCTACGCCATGAAGGAGGAGCACTCGGCTGCCGCTCCTACGGCGGGTCTGCACTTTACCCCCGAGCTCATGGCCGCTATCGAGGCCAAGGGCGCGAAGTTTGCCGCCGTCGAGCTCGAGGTGGGTATTGATACCTTCCGTCTGGTGGAGGAGGACGACCCCACGCAGCACGTCATGCACACCGAGCGCTACCACGTGTCACAGGAGGTTGTCGACGCCGTGCATAAGGCGAAGGCCGAGGGGCACCGCGTGATCGCCGTCGGCACCACCGCGGTGCGCTCGCTCGAGAGTGCGTTTGACGCGGACGCGCCGGTGTCCAATCCGGCTGTGACGGCGCGCTATTTTGAAGGCCGCGAGGACGGTGCCGACACGCTCGGCCGCGGCGACATCGTGGCGCGCGAGAACGCCACGACGCAGCTTTACCTCATGCCCGGCTCGACCTATCACGTGGTCGACGCGCTGATCACGAACTTCCACGTGCCGCGCTCCACGCTCATGATGCTCGTAAGCGCGCTTGCCACCCGCGACCAGATCATGGATGCCTATGCCGCCGCCATCGAGGAGCGCTACCGCTTCTTCAGCTTCGGCGACGCGATGCTCATTTGTTAGTTACGCGGTTCTACGAACCGCGTAACCAGTTGACGCTGCAAACGCCCCTAAGCGGCAATCTGACGTTCAATCGTCGGGCATGACCAGAAGGTCAATGCCCTCCTCTTTCACGTCACCTTGCTCGCTTAGGGGCGTTTTCGCTGACTTTGCCAAAGCATCGGCAGGTACTCATTGGGGACGTACTTAAATGAGTGCCTGCAGAATGAGAGTGGATAATCTCCCGTTTTTGGCCTGCTTGGGGGCTCAAAGTGGGAGATTATCCACTCTCGTCATTGGGCTAGTCGTTGGGGACGTTCTTGTTTGACTAGTCGTTTAAGAACGTCCCCAATGACTACTTGCTTGGCGGCTGGTTTACTTGCTTGCGAACAGCCAGACTAGGATGATTACCAGGATTGCGGCGACGATGCAGACGATGGCGCCGGTGAATTTGATGCGTGAGTCGCGGGTACGCTCGCGCACCGCGTCCTCGGTGGCCTCGAGCTGGGCGACTTCTCGCTCGGTCTCGGTGTGTTCGGCTTTGTCTCGGGCCAAGGACCCTGCAAGCGACTCGGTGATCTCTGGGTGGTCGTGCACCTCGGTCGCCTGTTCGATGATCGACTGCGCATGTGCGGCATCTGCTTGGGCGTTGGCGATGGTCTGCTCCTGCTCGCGGCGTGCCTTGTCCTCCGCGGCGATCTTCTCGCGCAGTTCGCGCTGACGAGTCGCGGCGGCAGTCTTCGCCGTCTGCAACTCGTCGCGCGCGGCATCGGCTTCGGTCGTCACGGCTTGGTGCGCGCGTTTTGCGTCGGCGATAGGGGTTTGAGCCTGCTCGACTGCCTGCTCGGCTGCGGCAAGTGAATGCTCAAGGTCGGCGGTGATGCGCGGGACATCTTCTTCGGCTTTACGCAGGGCATCTGCTGTGTCGGAAATCTGCATCGAGAGCTCGCTGGTGCGCACCGTATAGTTGGCGGGATTTGCCGAGGGATTGCGTTGCAGCTCGGCATACTCATGACGCAGCGTCTCGAGCTGGGCGCGCGTGGCGTCGACGGTTTGTTGCGCGGCGGCAATGCCGGCGTCTCGCTCTGCCTTCACCTTGTCGCGGATGCGCTTGGAATCCTCAAGACGTCGAACGAGGCGGTTGCCGGTCTCGCGTGAGCTCGCCTCGCGGGCCTCCACGGCGTCGAGCGCGGCCTTCAGGCGGAGCTCAGTCGCGTCATCCTCTGTCTTCATTTGTTCGAGCTGACCCTTGAGCTCTGTCGCTTTGGAGGCGTGGGCATCACGGTCAATCTCGGCGGCCGCTGCAGTCTTTTGGGCCGTGGCAATCGCCTGGCGCTGGTCGGCGACGATCTGGTCGTAGCGGCCTGCGATATCCTGGCGCGTCTCGAGTTCCTCGGCCTGATCGGCAATGCGCTGCTCAAGTTCGGCCAGGTGGGCGCGGGCATCGGCAAGTGCCTTTTTCGCGGCGTTCATCTCGCGCATGGCCGAGGCGCCCTGGGCGATAAAGGTGCCCACGGCGTTCGCAGTGTTCGAGACAGCGGTCCCCAGATCGCGGCTCGCGGCGGGGGAGTGCGGGGCAGTCGGGCGAGCGGTGTCGGCAGCGTCCGCATCGGCAGTCTGCGGCACGGCGATATTGCCGGTACCGCCTTCGATCACAGAAAAGCCTGCTGCGTGCGGGTCGACCGCATCGGTGCCAATCGTGGGATGCTCGAGCTGCAGAAACGAGGGCATGGTGCTGCCCTGGTCGGCAACCGGAGTCTCGCCGGGTACGAAGGTCGAGGCTGCCTCGGCGGCCTCCTCTTCCTCGGCGTCAACGTCAGCGTCGGCCACGGCGTCTTTCATCGCTTTGACGGCATCCATCATGGAGTCCATGACGGCGTCGAGCTCTTCTTCCGAAGAAACCTCGATAGGGCCCGCAGCTTGCGGAGCAGCATCC
Organism: Collinsella sp. AM15-2; assembly: GCF_003471985.1. Lineage (NCBI taxonomy): Bacteria > Bacillati > Actinomycetota > Coriobacteriia > Coriobacteriales > Coriobacteriaceae > Collinsella > Collinsella sp. AM15-2. Next base: position 28,965 of record NZ_QRKO01000024.1, read on the forward strand.
TGTACGGGGTGGTCGTCCTGAGCGGGCGCATCGTCGTTTTGCTCGTCTGCATCTTCGGCGCCAGGGGTTTCCGCCGTAGCGCTTTCGTCTAAGATGGGGTCGTCGAGGCCAATATCATCGCAGGTCACAGCGTCAGCATCTGCGGTGACGTCTGCGGAATCATCAATATGCTGTTGAGTCTGGGGGTCCAGCTCGTCTGTCATAGGCATGTGCTCCTCATCGTTGTTTGTCACCCTATGATAAAGTCTCGCGCCGACATCCCGCGCGCTGCAGCAAAGTTTCAAAACGTGTTCGATGGCTCGCGTCGATAGCAAAAACTCGGCCACTTTATCCAGTTTGTGCTTGACATCCCCTTCGCCGAATGACGTTGTGCCGTTCGCCTGCCGCAGTCTTTATTTTTCACTTGAACACGTTAAAGTTGCATTTCAGCTTTTGGCGCGTGAATTTGGGTGCGCGCAGTCGGCGGGCGTGCCCGTCGTGATTTGAAAGGACTTTCTTATGGGACTTTTCACTGGCAAGACCGTGATCGTCACCGGCGGCGGCAAGGCCACGCTTAAGGACGGTTCCGCTGGCTCCATCGGCTACGGCATCGATATCGCTTTTGCCAAGGAGGGCGCAAACCTCGTCATCACCGGCCGCAACGTTGCTAAGCTCGAGGCCGCCAAGGAGTCTCTCGAGGCCGAGTACGGTGTCAAGGTTCTGCCCGTTCAGGCCGATGTTTCGGCCGGTCAGGACAACGAAGTCGTCGTCCAGAACGTCATCGACAAGGCCATTGAGGAGTTCGGCCGCATCGACGCCGTCGTCAACAACGCTCAGGCCAGCGCCTCGGGCGTGACCATCGCCGACCACACCATGGACCAGTTCAACCTGGCCATTTACTCCGGCCTGTACGCCACCTATCTGTATATGCAGAAGGCCTATCCGCACCTGAAGGAGACCAAGGGTTCCGTGGTCAACTTTGCTTCGGGCGCCGGCCTGTTTGGCAACTATGGCCAGTGCAGCTATGCTGCCGCCAAGGAGGGCATCCGCGGCCTGACCCGCGTTGCTGCCAACGAGTGGGGCAAGGACGGCATCAACGTCAACATCGTGTGCCCGCTTGCTTGGACCGCTGCGCTCGAGAACTTCCAGGATGCCTATCCCGAGGCGTTCAAGGCCAACGTCCACATGCCGCCGGCGGGCCATTACGGCGACGTCGAGAAGGAGATCGGCCGCGTTGTCGTTCAGCTCTGCGGTCCCGACTTTAAGTATATGAACGGCGAGACGGTCACCCTCGAGGGTGGCATGGGCCAGCGGCCTTAAGGGTTACGCGGTTTTACCAAACCGCGTAATGGCTCGACGCTGCGCGGTCGCCAGAGCGACAACTTGTCATTCAAAGAGGACGGCATGACCAGAAGGTCTATGCCGCCCTCTTTTCATGCCAATTTGTTCGCTCTGGCGACCGCTCGCTGACATTTCCAAGACATCGGCGTTGCTGTGGCTTTCGGGAATGATTCGTTGGGGACGGAGGAAAACGGATCATTTTTATCCTGGTGCATTGGTGCAAGGGGGCAGGTTTCCTTTGCACCAGTTTCTGTCGAGTCGGTGCTTCTTGCGGGTTGCCCGTATAATGGTTTGCGTATGAACCGCAACCAAGGAGTTCCAGTTTATGGACCAGAACCTTTTTAAATTCGACCTGATTACCGAGGATCCGACGACGCACGCGCGCGCCGGCGTACTGCACACCCCGCACGGCGACATCGAGACGCCGATCTTTATGCCCGTGGGCACTAAGGCAAACGTCAAGGGCATTCCTACCGAGACTGTCAAGAAGCTCGGCGCCCAGATCGTGCTCGCCAATACCTATCATCTGTCCATGCGTCCCGGCGAGGATACCATCGCCGAGCTGGGCGGCCTGCACAAGTTCATGAACTGGCACGGCCCCATCCTCACCGACTCGGGCGGTTTCCAGGTCTTCAGCCACAACGATGCCGTCAAGCTCACCGATGAGGGCGTGCGCTTTATCGTCAACGATTACGACGGCCGCCACGTGTTTTGGACGCCCGAGGACAACATGGAAATCGCCATGAAACTCGGCTCCGATATCTGCATGCAGCTCGACCAGTGCCCGGGCTATCCCGCCACGCGCGCCTACGTTGAGCGCGCCGTTGAGCTGTCGAGCATGTGGGCCGAGCGCTGCTATAAGGCGCATACCCGCGATGACCAGGCGCTCTTTGGCATCGTTCAGGGCGGCATGCACCTGGATCTGCGCCTGCGTTCGCTGCGCCACCTGGAGGAGTGCGGCGACTTCCCCGGTTACGGCATCGGCGGCTACTCGGTGGGCGAGGACCACGAGACCATGTTCGAGACACTGGCGCCGCTGGTTTCCGAGTATATGCCTAAGCACAAGCCGCGCTACCTCATGGGCGTCGGCAACCCTACCACGCTCGTGCGCGGCGTTGGCGTGGGCATCGACATGTTCGACTGCGTGCTGCCGACGCGCACCGGCCGCATGGGTACGGCGTTCTCCAGTGAAGGTCGCCTTAACTTCCGCAACGCGCGCTTTGCGCACGACGACGGCCCCATCGATCCCACCTGCACCTGCCCGGTGTGCACGGGCGGCTACAGCCGCGCGCTCATCCGTCACATGGTCACGCAGAAGGAGATGCTCGGCGGTATTCTGCTGTCGATGCACAACATCTATTACCTGCTCAACCTTATGCAGCGTGCCCGTCAGGCCATTATCGAGGGCCGCTACGGCGCGTTTGTGAGCGACTGGATGAACAGTCCTGCGGCGGTGGACTACTAAGAGCGGCGCGGGCGCTTGCAGAGCGCGGGCAATGGCAAGGGGCGAGCACCGGCCGGTCATCACGTTCGCTAACACCGCTTGCGCGACCGATGACCGATAGCTTGCAAGCACTTGATGCATCGTGGGTACCATACCGAATAGTTGATGTTCGGGCGGGTGTTTGACGCATGGCGTCGTGAACTGCCTCCCATTTCTTGGACACGAGAAATGGGAGGCTTTTTA
>NZ_QRKO01000025.1:0-28188 GCF_003471985.1 Collinsella sp. AM15-2
CCGGGCTGACAATTTCGACTGTAATGGACGTTCTTAAACGACTAGTCGCTGGCGACGTCCCTCGCCGTCGGCGGATTTTGGGACATGTGGCCCGCTTTTTGGGCCCGCCTGTCGGTACACTAAAAGCACTATGGGTACCCGCGAGCGACATATCGGCCACGCGGCCGCCCGATCCGCACCCGTGGCGGATCCCAGGGGCGGCAGGCTCTTCGCCATGCCGCGATTCCTTGTCGGCATAACACATCAGGCGTACCGTCACCGCGTCTTTGCTTTCGCCGGCGCCATCACCGCGCTGTTCCTCATGCTTTTGGCAGTCTTGCCGGCGCTGTTCTCCTTCGACCCCAAACTTTCTAACGCCGTGTCCGCCTATAGCGAGGTGTCCGAAGAGGTCGTGGATGCGCTCGTCCACTCGAGCTCTCTTCCGTTGCTTGTTGCCGCAATCGCCTTTTCAATCTGGGGCGTGTTGGCGTACCTGCGCTGCCTGGACTACGTCTTGCGCCGCCGCCTTGTTGCCGTCGCCACTATCTGCGCCCTCTGGATGATCGAGGTAATCCTCAAATACAAGTCGTTCACACCGGTCTACGCCACGATCCTGTGGTACCTGTACTACGTGCCCATGACGCTCATTCCGCTGCTCTACCAGTTGTGTGGTCTGCGCCTCGCGGGCGTGGAACAGCACCGCCTGGGTCGCCGCTACTGCGCTGCGCTGTGGATTGTGGCCATCCTGCTTATCGGATTTGTGCTCACCAACGATTTTCACCAGCAGGTCTTCCGCTTTGACCGTACAAGCGACACCTGGAGCAATGATTACACGTACGGCTGGGGTTATTTCGCTGTCTTGTTGTGGACGGCCTTTAACTTTGTGGCCTTTTTTATCCTGGTTGGTCGATCCTCATCCTTTCGCATCCAGCGTTTCTCGGGCACGGCGGCGCTCGTACTGCTGGGTGGCGCATTCTTTGCCATCTCGTATGCTCTGCGCGTGCCCTGGGCATGGAGGCTCAACTTTTCGCTCGTCTATTGCGTCCTGTGCGTGGTGGCGATGGAAATCTGTCTCGATTGCGGTGTCATTCCGTCGTATCACGACATCGCCGGCATCTTCGACACCTTGCCGCTCGACCTCAAAGTTCTAACGCGCGACCTGCAGGAGGTCTATGCCACGCCGGTGTCAAAGCCAATGCCGGTAGGCGTGCGCGAAGAGTTGTGGACCCAGGAGCACGGCCGCGCCCACGCCTTTGCCGTGGCGTCCGATCCCGATGTGATGTACCGCGCCTTTCCACTGCTGGGCGGATCGGCCCTGCTTGCCCAAGACGTGTCGGAGCTCAACGAGCTTAACCGTGAGCTGGCGCATCGTCGCATGGAGCTGCAGCGTCAAAACGAGCTGCTCACGGCCGACTACGACCTTAAGACGCACCTGGCAGATCAAGAGGCCGAGACCTTGCTGGTCCAAGACGTGGAACAGGCGCTTGCCTGCGCGCTCGAAGGGATGTACGACCTGCTGAGCTCGCTGCCGCCGTTGACCGACGAAGCGTCTTCTCACGAGCGTTACCGCATGCTACAGCGCGCCAAGATGCTCGTCGCCTATTGCAAGCGCAAGGGGTCGCTCACGCTGGCGCAGCACGGGGAGAGCGGCTTTGATCGCGACCGCATTCAGCTCATTGCCAACGAGCTCGCAAGCGACCTGCGCACCATCGATGTCGATTGCGCCTCGATTATCGCCATACGGCGCCCGATGCACGCCAGTACGGTAAGCGCCCTGTACGACTGCGTGTATGACTTTGCGTTTTTTGCCTACACCACCGACCATCCGGCGCTCATGTATCACTTGGGCGACCATGACTCGTGCAGTGTCGAGCTGCGCGCGACGCTTTTCTCCAACGATGAGGAAGACTTGTCTCAGACACCGGCCGCCCATGAACTCGAAAGTGCGCTGCAAGGGCGCAACGTGGCATACCGCCTTGAGGGCGAGCCCGGCCAGCTGCGCATGATCGTTTTGATGCCGAGGGCGGGTGAGTGACGATGCAGATTTCGCTCATCCTTCCCCAAATCGTTACGCTCGATGTTGTCTTTGCCCTGGCTGCGTGTCTGCAGATGATCCACGTCCCGCTCATCGCATCGCGCCGCTCGTCCTATAACCGTAAGGTGATTTGCGCCTACGAGGCGAGCCTTGTGCTTCACCTGATGATTTCAGCGCTCATCTTATTCGCGTCGTCTGGCTCGTATCTGGTGGCGCCGCTTGACGTTTGCGCCAGGGCAATGGGCGGAGTGCTGTGGCTCAATGCCGCGATCTTTGCCTATGGCGTGGTGCTTATGGTGCACTATCGTCGCCCCGTCATGCTGGCCGAGCTGCTGCTTGTTGTCGCCGTTACACCGCCGGTGGTTTTTGCCATGGGCTCGGCGTGGACCGTTGTCCTTATCGCAGAGGGAGCGTTCTTCCTGTTCCGTTCCATCGCGGCGCTCTTGATGGACGTCCGTAACCGCCAGGAGGATATCACCGCGTTCTCGACGATCGAGACCATCAACGTGATTCCCGTGGGCATCCTGTATCTGGACCCGAGGGGCCGTCCGCTGCTCATGAACCGCTGCATGCGAAAAAACCTGGTGGAGCTTCATATGCCCACCGACCTAGGCGATATGAGCGGTACGTGGAACGACCTGCGCAAACTCAGCATGCAAATGCCCGAAAGCAGCAAGAACCGCGTGCGCATTAATCTGGACCGCTTTGGTGAGGCGCGCGTTGTGGTCGAGGTTTCTCCCGCCGAGATTCGCTTGTTTGTGCACGATGACGTTATGGTTTCGGGCCGCCTCTTCGAGCGCATTATCGGCCTGGATGTAACAGAGTATGCGCATGCTCATGATCGCCTGGCGCAAGCCAACCACCTGCTTGAGCTTGCGGGCCAAGAGCTCCAAGCCCAGATCGAAGAAGTCAAAAAAGTTGCTGACAATGCGGCCTATCTGCGTATGCGCGCCCGTGTGCACGATGTGATCGGTCAGCGCCTGTCCATCCTCCATCGTTATCTTGAGGAAGGGCGCCTGGATGACGAGTCACTCGAGCAGATCGATCCGCTGCTGCGCTCGATTGCCGCCGACTTGCATAGCAGGGGTGACACCGAACCGGCAGAGCAACTGGGCGATATCGTCCATGCCTTTGGTCTGGTGAGCGTGCGGATCGATGTGGAGGGCGAGCTGCCAAGCGACGCGCGTGTCGCCGCCGCATTTTTGCAGATTATCCGCGAGGCCTCGACCAATGCCACCAAGCATGCGCAGGCGCATCAGGTCCATGTACGCCTGTGGCAGGAGGGGACAGATGCTGGCACCATCGCGCACATGACTATTTCCAACGACGGATCCCCGGCTCCCGTATCGTATCGCGAGGGAACGGGTATCCCAGGCATGAGGCATGTCGCGCAAGATCTGGGCGGCAGACTGGAAGTCCGCCCCGCCCCGCCCTTTACGCTTGCGGTATCCATTCCGCTGAACTCGAACGCCACGGACCAAAGGAGACGCTCATGATTCGCGTGTTAATCGTCGAAGATCAGGCCATCTTGCGCGAGAGTCTCGCGCGCTCCGTTGGCGACCAGCCCGATATGACCGTTGTCGCCGCGATCGCCGATGCTTCCGAGGCCCTTGGCATCGTGCTCAAGGAGCGCCCGGACATGATACTGATGGACGTGTGCACCGAGCACGATTCCAACGGCATCGTGGCGGCGGCGCGTATTAAAGAGGAGCTGCCCGAGTGTCGCGTCATTATCATGACGGGCATGCCCGAGATAACCTTTGTGGACCAGGCGCGCGAGGCGGGCGTCGATAGCTTTGTGTATAAGAACGTCGGTATCGACGAGCTATTCGCCGTGATGCGCTCCACGCTGGCGGGCTACTGCACGTTTCCCAAGCCGCCCGAGAGCATCTTCTCGGGCACGGCGGCCCTCGACGATGTCGAGCTGTCGATTTTGCGCCTTGCCTGCGAGGGTAAAAGCCGCCGCGAGATTGCGGCCGAGCTGTTTATGAGCGAGGGCACCATCAAACGCCGCATCTCGGAGATCCTCAACAAGACCGGCTACGACAACATCATGCGCCTGGCCGTGCACGCAGTAACGGAGGGCAGCATCGTTCCCAACATGGAGCGCCCGTAATCGACGCGCTCGCCCGTGTTCCGGCGCCGTAAAGATAGACCGCCCGCCGTTTCGCATCTAAAACGGCGGGCGGTCTGCTTGTATGGGCAGTGTTGTCGGCGCAAGGCGACGGGGCCGCAGGATCAACTCCTGCGGCCCCGTCTGGTGTGCGCGGATGTGTCCGCCAATCCGCGGCTGATGTTACGTGCCGTTACGCGATGGTTGCGCTGTAGGAGGCAACGTCCTCGTAGGAATCGGTCAGGTAGGCGTCGATGCCGATGGTCGTATTGACCAGGTCGTCAAGGCTATCGAGCGTGCCGTTCGAGAACGTGAATTCCTCAGTGGCGTTGGTGCCGGGCATCAGGTGAGCCGAGAACCAAGGCTCCTTCATGGTACCGTTGACGTTGGTCTTGCCGCTGGGAGCGTAGAAGGTCAGGTCCTTGTCGCTCTTGTTGGTGATGTTGACGACAAAACCGATGTCGCCCCACTCGTCCTTGAACTTCTCGGTGATGGTGATGGTGCACAGGTCGTCATCGGCAACGGTGACGGCGGGGGAGATTTCAATCTTCTGGACGTCGTCGTCTTCGACGGCCTCGTCGATCTCTTCTTCCTTCTCGGCCGCCTCGCGATCCTTCTTCACCGTGCCGGACAGGTCCTTGTCTGACTTGCTAAAGACAAGATTGCCGTCATCCTCTTCGAGGATGAGTTTGCCGTCCTTGAGCTTCATGTCATGCGACTCGTCTTCGGCGGTGATGGTTACGGTGGTGGCGTCCTTTGCCTCCCATTTCAGGTCGACGACTTCAAGGAACAGGTCGAGGGCGCCTGTACCGTCCTCATCGAGAATCAGGACGCAGTGGACACCCCAATCCTCGAGCATCTTCATGTACTCATCGGTCAGTTCTTCGCCCTCCAGGGTTCCACCCGAGAGTTCCCAGCTGCCGACGAAGTTGGCCTTGGGGTCTTTGCCGCCGCCGCTGCAGCCCGTCAGGGCAAAGGCGAGCGCAAGGACGCATGTCAGAAATGCGAGTACGGACTTTTTGAACGTTGTCTTCATGGTGTCCTCCTTTATCGAACGAAACCCATAGAAGCAAATGCGGGGGTGGCGGATCCCCCGCCAATTACCAGATAAAGGGGCTAGGGCCTGGGCGTTCCGCAGTTGCTGCAGAACTTGCCGCCGTTTTCGCTGCCGCAGTTGGGGCAGAACCACTTGGCCGGTGCCGGGGCGGGAGCGGGGCTTCCGCAGTTGCTGCAGAACTTGCCGGTGTTGGTGGCGCCGCAGCTGCAGGTCCACGTGCCGGCCGCGGGGGCAGCGGCAGGAGCCGGTGCGGGGGCGGGTGTCGGAGCCGGCTGTGGGGCGGCTTGCTGCTGTGACTGGCCGGCGGCGAACAGCTGGCTGGCGTTCATGCCGCCCATGCCGCCCGCCATGCCCATGCCCATAAAGCCGGCCATCGCGCCGTTGGGGTTGGCGGCTGCCGCTCGCATCGCATCGCTCTGGGCGCTGGCGATGTTAGCTGCTGCCATGGTGGGATCGCGCATGACCGCGGCCTTCTGCAGGTCCTTGATCATCTGCTCGTCCTCTTGCGAGGCAGCGATGGAGTTAACGCCAAAGCTCACGATCTCGACACCGCGCAGGTCGCGCCAGTCGGCGGAGAGGACCTCGTTGAGCGCGCGGGCGAGCTCGGTGGTGTGGCCGGGGATGGCACTGTAGCGGATGCCCATTTCCGAGATCTTGGCAAAGGCGGGCTGCAGGGCGGTGAGCAGCTCGGACTTAAGCTGGCTGTCGATCTTGTCGCGCGTGTAGCTATCGGTCACGTTGCCACACACATTGGTGTAGAACAGCAGCGGGTTGGTGATGCGGTACGAATACTCGCCGTTGCAGCGCACGGAGATGTCGACGTCCAGGCCAATGTTGTTGTCGACCACGCGGAAGGGCACGGGCGAGGCGGTACCGTACTTGTTGCCGATGATCTCCTTGGTATTGATGAAGTAGACGCGCTGGTCCTTGCCCGCGTCGCCGCCAAAGGTAAAGCGGCTGCCGATATTGGCGAACGTCTCCTTGATGGAGTCGCCCAGGTTGCCGCTAAAGACGCTCGGCTCGCTGCCGGTGTCAAAGACGAACTCGCCGGGCTCGAGCGCTACCTCGATGATCTTGCCGTTTTGCACCACGAGCATGCCCTGGCCGTCGTTGACGGCGATGACCGAGCCGTTCGAGATGACGTTGTCCTCGCCGCGCGTGTTGGAGCTGCGGCCGCCGGTGCGCTTGCTGCCCTTGCAGGCCAAGACGTCAGCGGGCATCGATTCGCAATAGATAAATTCCTTCCACTGGTCGGCCATGACGCCGCCGGCAGCACCCAATCCAGCTTTCAAGAGTCCCATGGTGATCTTCCTTTCTCGTCAAAGGCCGGGTGGTATTGGTCAGAATGGTTAATCGTCCTTGTTGTCCTTCATGACAACGGTGGTCTCGGTGTGGCTGAAGGTGTCGTGCTTCTCGGTCAGGTTGAGTTCGCCACAATACTCATTGGCATGGGTTGCCTCGTTGGCCGTCTTGAGCTGGCCTACCAGTAGCACGTCTCCGATAATCACGATGATCAGTGGCGCAACGATGTTGATGAGGATGCCCTCGACATCAAAGGCGAGGTAGTCTGGATCGAAGGCGTTCCCGCCCATAAAGAGAATTTGGGAGAGGGCAAATCCGATTACAAAGAACAGCACCGAGGCGATAGCGAGCTTGGGCTTGGAACAGGGAAGCTCGCCGACCAAGCGGCCGGTCTGGCCGTTCATGGCAAACAGGTAGCTCTTGTCATTCCACGAGGTGGAAAGCATCCAGACGGGGAACAGGGCATAGTCGCTGTCTTCCCAGGTGTAGTCGAGCTGCTTGCTTTCGACCGTGGCGTCGTCGTATTCGTCGATGACGGTTTCGCGCAGGGCCGAGATTGTGCTCTCCTCCATTCGGTGCTCGGCGCGCGCCTTACACGTCTCGCAATCCTCATCGTAACGGTTGGCGATGTAGCCGGGCATATAGGCGACCGAGAACGGGCGCAGCGCGTCGTAGTCAAACGGCTCGATGGCGTCCATGTGGCCGTCGGGCATCTTGGACGATCCGTCGACGGGCACGCGCTCAAACGAGATATTGCCCTTACGGTAGGCGTCGTAGTGGTCGGTGGTCGTGACGGTGCGGTCGGATTCCTCGGTCACGGTCTCGTTGGTCGCGTCGAAGTGCACTTCGCCGTCCACGTGGGCACCGTAGAGCCAAAACGGCACGTAGACGCCTTGGACCTCGTCGATGTGGTTGCCGGTGACAAAACTCTTGGGCAGTAAGATCTTGCCCTTGTAGTGTTCCTTGAGCGCGGCCATGACATCGTCGCGTCCGAGCTTAAACGGGATCACCAGATCGGGCGAGAAATCTCCCGAGAGCTGGCCGGGTGCCACGGTGGAGTTGCCGCAGTACGGGCAGGTGGTAACGGCGACAGTGCCATCGGACACGAGCTCGGCGCCGCACGACGAGCAGATGTAGCCGGCGTTTTGGGCAAGCTCCTGCACGGCACCGTCGACAGCAGGTTTGGGAGCTGCTGCTGCGGCATCGGCTTTGGCATCTGCCTTGTCCTGGCGCTCGCGATAGAGGGCCTCGACTTCTTCGACTTCAAAACGCGAGTCGCAGTAGTCGCAGACGAGCTTTTGCTCGGCACTGGCAAAGTGAAGGGGGCCGCCACACGCGGGGCACTGATAGTTGACGCTCTCGAAGGCCATGATCGGTCCTTTCCGTGCCGGGTGCTATGCGCCGATAGCGCCGCCGCAGTATTCGCAGCGCCCGCTGGCATCGGGAATGGTGGTTGCGCCGCAGAAGGGGCAGGTGACCGCGGTCTTGGGGGCCTTGGCGGCCACGACGCTGTCGCGCGTCTCCTGGCGCAGCTGCACCAGCGCATCGCGAACTTCGGTTGCCTGGCGCTTGGCCTCACGGTATTCGATGGAACCGCGCTGATCGATGGTGGAGTCGTTCACGCGCAGGTTGATCTCGGTAAAGTACGGCGTGTTGACGTGGATGGTCAGATTAAAGTCGTAATCCAGGTCGTAACGCGGCGGGTTGTAGCTCTCGCGCTCGCCGTCCTTGGTCTCGCGATAGATCTCGGTGCGATGCTCGTCGATATCCATATCGCAGCCGAGTACCTGCGAGAACTCGATGATGTCGGGGTTGGCGTCGCGCCAGCGACTCTGCGAAGTGATGATCAACAGGCCCGCGTCTTCGTCGAGCATGATGTTGGTACGTCCGGCAGAAAGCGTGCGCGTGGGATTGAACGACGCCAGGCGCTCGGCATTGGCCTCACGGTAGGCGAGCTGCTCGCGGATATCGTCCGCGGTGCTGGAGCGATAGCCGCCAAAGAAGGGGGAGAGCTTGCCGACGCACTCTTTGCACAGGTAGCCCTCGTTGATCTTGGTCTTGCCGAGAAGCCCCAGCTCGGTACCGCAGATCGCGCACTCTTTCTTCTCGAACATCTTGTCAAAGAAGCCCATGGCTGCCTCCCATCAACTGGTAGCGTGTGTCACTTTTGATGATGGGGGAGTGCGCAGCCTTTCACGATACCCAGACGGCTCAACGAGTCTCCACAACTGGGACACATGGCCCATTTTTCCTACTCATTGGGGACGCACTTAAATGAGTGAAACTACTCATTTAAGTGCGTCCCCAATGAGTGCTCGCAGAACGAGAGTGGATAATCTCCCATTTTTGGCCTGCTTGTGGGCTCAAAGTGGGAGATTGTCCACTCTCGTTGTTTGGGTGTCCAAAAATCCCCGCTCGTTTGGCACTTGGGGACGTTCCTTTTGTGCCGGCACCTGGGGACACTCCTTGCCTGGGGGCTACCTCTAAACGGGAGGCGGCGTCGGCCGCGCAGGGAATCGACCGTTCACCGATTAATGCCGACCGTTCGCCAGCCGCGGCCACAATTCCGTTATTAAAGCGATTCAATGACGCTTAAATAACAGTCAGAGCTCAGCTTGAGTGCGACTCCCTTCGAGGCATGATTGGGCGGCTCGTCGATTTGCGCCCGCGCATGCACGCCATGCGCCGCCGTAGAACGCCGTTGCCGAAGGGAAGAACTGTGAAGGTCGTCAAGCGAATCAACAACAACGCAGTTATGTGCACCGACTCAAAGGGTCGAAGCGTCGTTGCGTTTGGCAAGGGCATCGCCTTCGCTATCGACAAGGAGACGGGTGACCTGCCGCTCGCCGCTATCGAGCGCACCTTCTACAACGTGGACGAACATTACCTGGCGCTTCTCGAAGAGCTATCGCCCCGCGTGCTCGCGGTCTCTGCCGAAATCATTCAGGCCGCCGACCTGGAGCTCCCCTACGAACTTAGTCACAACGCCGTGCTCGCCCTTGCAGACCACATTACTTTTGCCCTGCAGCGCGCCAAGCGCGGCATTACCGTGCAGATGCCGCTCGCCTATGACGTGGCGCAGATGTATCCCATCGAGTACAAGGTGGGCGTTTTTGCCCTCAGGCGTATCTTCGATGGCCTCAATGTGGAGCTTGCAGAGAGCGAGGGCGTGGGGATCGCCATGTGCCTGCTCAACGCGCGTCTGGCGCCCGAGAAGGAGGCCGAAACCGACGCCGAGGCCCGCGACGATGAACGTCTCATTGGCGCCATCATCGCAAGGATCGAGAAGACCTACGGAATCGAGGTCGACCGTCACGGCTTTGAGTTTGCACGCTTCGCTACCCATATCCACTATTTGTTTGGGCGCATTCGTACCGGTGAGCCCATGAACACCGACGGCGCGGAGCTTTACGGAACCGTGCGCGGCGAGATGGGCCGTTCGGCTGAGGTTCTCGACTACGCCTGCGTGCTTATCGAGGAACATTTTGGATGCCAGATCAGCGACTCCGAGAAGCTATACGTGCTCATGCACATTCATCGTATCTCGCACCCCCGGGTGTAGATATACCGCAGCAGCGTCGGTTATCGCTGCAGGTAAACCGGCCTGAGGCCGCCGCGAAGCTCCCCATACCCCTTACAAATCGCGGCAGCCGGGCGACGGGTTGTTGAGGGTGCCGTAGAGGTGCCGGCGGGCGGGTCCCGCGAGAAAAGGAGGTCATTATGGCCGACAACAAGAAGATTGCCGAGGACGTGCTTGCAGCCGTCGGCGGCAAGGAGAACGTCTCGGGCGTGACGCACTGCATGACGCGTCTGCGCTTCACGCTCAAGGACAACGGTATTCCCGATACCAACAAGGTCAAAAAGATCAAGGGTGTCATCGGTGCCCAGGAGTCGGGCGGTCAGTACCAGGTCATCATCGGCCAGAACGTGCCCAAGGTCTATGACGAGGTGTGTGCAATGGGCGGCTTTGCCAAGAGCGCCGCAATCGACGAGAACCTCGATGCACCTAAGCAAAAGCTCACGCCCAAGGTGATCGGCAACAACATCCTCAACTACCTGTCCGGCTCCATGGTGGCGTTGATCCCCATCTTGATGGCCGGTGGCCTGTTCAAGTGTATCGGCACGCTCATCGGTCCGCAGGTCTTTAACCTGGTGCCCGAGACCGATCCCACCTACCTGCTGTTCTACACCTACCTGTTTGACGCGGCCATGTACCTGCTGCCGGTCTATCTGGGCTACAGCGCGGCCAAGAAGATCGGTGCGAGTCCGGTGCTCGGCATGTTCTGCGGCGGTATCCTCATCTGCCCCGACATCGTGGCGCTTGCCCAGAGCGGCGAGACCTCGCTCACGGTCTATGGCATCAGCGCTCCGCTGCAGAACTACCAGCAGACGGTTCTGCCGATCCTGCTTTCCTGCGCCGCGCTCTACTGGGTCGAGAAGTTTTTTAAGAAGATTGTGCCGGACGTTCTGTCTACCGTCTTTACGCCGTTCTTTACGATGGTCGTTATGGTGCCCATCGAGCTTATCGTGCTTGGTCCTATCGGCAACGAGCTCGGTAACCTGCTCTCCGCCGTCCTCTTTGGTATGGCGGGCACCGGTATCGGCTTCTACATCGCCATGGCAATCGTCGGCGGTCTGTGGCAGCTGTTTGTTCTGACTGGTATGCACATCGCCGTGATCATGCCGGCGCTCGCTACCTTTATGGCGCTGGGCGAGGACAAGTTCATCTTTGTTGCGTCCAACTTTGCCATGATTGCCGTGTGGGGTGCCGTGTTTGGTGCCGCGCTGCGCATTCGCAACAAGGAGGAGAAGGCTCTGACTTTTGGCTATGTGATCTCGGCCATCCTTGGCGGCGTGACCGAGCCCGCGCTGTTTGGCTGCATCATGCGCTTTAAGCGTATGATTCCCTGCATGGTTATCGGCGGCGCCATCTCTGGTCTGCTCGCCGGCATTCTGGGCGTGACGCTGGGTATGCCGGGCGCCAACTCCAACTTCCTGGTGTTCCTGGGCTACCTCACCCCGGGCATGGGCAACCTCATCAACTTTGGCATTTGCTTTGCCGTGGCCTTTATCGTCTCCGCCGTGCTCGCCTTCTTCTTTGGCATCACCGAGGCCGACCAGGCCGAGCTTGACGAGGAGTAACGCTTCCTACAGGTATTTTTCTCCTCTGGGGGACAGTTCAGCGCAAGGGGCACCGCCGGGATATTCCGACGGTGCCCCTTTTTGGCACTTGGACGTTCTTGTCTGACTAGTCATTTAAGTACGTCCCCAATGAGTACCCGCAGAATGAGAGTGGATAATCTCCCGTTTTTGGCCTGTGTGCAGGCTCAAAGTGGGAGATTATCCACTCTCGTCATTTGGGTGTCCAAAAATCCCCGCTCGTTTGACGCCTGGGGACACTCTTTGCCGAATGCGGCGGCTGCCGAATGTGGGCGTCGCCCTTGCTATGCCACAGTCACGGCGACCTGGGCGTAGCGGCTGCAGGGGCGCTCGGCGCGCGTCTGCACGGTAAGGGTGAGCACAAAGCGGTCGCCGGGTCGTGCGTCGGCGGGCACGATGAAAGTGGCATCCTCCGTGCATTCTTGCCACAGCGACAGATCCTGGACGCCTGCATAGCTCGACGGGTCTACGGCGACATCCCAATGCGCATCGAAGCCCCTGCCGTCGGGGTCGACGATGGTCGCCGCAAGGTCGATGCGCTCGCCGGCTGCGGCGCTGCGGTCGGCCGTGACCTCGACAACATGCGCCGGATGCGAGCAGATGGCCGGATCATGGGCGCACCATTGCGCGCGGGCGGCAAAGTCTTCCTGATAGGCACGCAGGTAGGGATTGAGATTGTCGTCTGAGGGCGTGCCGAGGGCGGCAAAACCGGTGGGCGCGTTCGCATCGGGGCGTCCATCAAGAAACATGCGGCCGAGCAGCGTATCGAAGTCGCGGTCGTCGATACCGCGCAGGCCAAACGGAAGCAGCGGAATATAGGTCATGCTGTCGCCTTCGGCCATAAAGTCGCCGCGCTCAAACTGTACCGCGGGCATGCCTTCCAGGCCCCAATCCAGGCGGGCATGCTTGCCAAACTGAAAGCGCTCGGGCTCGTTTTCGTAGACCTTACCATCGCCATAGAGCATATAGCGTGCCATGAGGTGGCCGTTGCCCTGCGTGAGGTTCTGCTTGGGCCAAGGAGCCTGAAACAACGGCAGCGTATCGGGCTGAGCCATCTTGGCGTCGACATAGCCGCCATACATATAGGGCACGCGCCAAAAGATGAGCTCGGGAAAGAGCTCACGCCCATGGTCGAGCCACGAGTTGTCCTGTCCCACGCCATCGGCAACGCCCATCACGCGCACCTTCTGATAGACCCGCTGCTGTACGGCGGGCCACTCGGGTGTGGCGCGATAGCGCTCGGCAATACTCATGAGGGCGCGAACGATCGTATTCATACCACCCCAGCTGAGCAACCATAACGTACGCGGATCATCATCTAAAATCGCCTGCGCAATTACGCGAGACCCCTCAGTTTCCTCAGTCACATCACCCTCAAAGGCAACATTTCCCACAAAGGTGCGCTCGATCATCTGGGCGGGCGTGGGAAACGGCGGCTCACCGGCAGCGGCCGCATTTGCTTGCAACTGCGGCCAAGCCTGGGTATATTCATTACTCCAGAGACTCTCAATCCAATGCTCGGGAAACGGCCGATACTCACGAAGCTCGCCAGCCAGCGGATCGGGCTCATGAGGCACAACAGCCCACTCATAAGAGCGCCGCCCTTTGGTCCGCCAATGCGAATTCACCTCGCCGAGCGTATGAACCCCATCCCCAAGAAAGTGATACTGCGAAGCCGTATACACCACAGCCTGAACATCAAGCAAGTTGAGATACAGAGCCAAATGAACAAGCGAGTTCATATCATCGACTTCCATATCAGTGGTAACAATCACCCGAGTCAACTTCTGGGACATAGGAACAGCTCCAATCAAAATCAATTCAGCCAGTTACGCGCAAGGCAAGACGGGACCCACGCCCCCATCGCCCGCGACCCGGCGGCCCGCCGGAAGCGGCCGACCAGCGTTTCGAACAACGTTAACTTAGGGGGGCTCTGACCTTTAGTTTTGTAAACATTCCGCAGCGCGAGCCCCGCTTATCCGATGCTCCGAAGGAGCAGGATAAGCGGGGCTCATGCGCGAGGACGTTTACAAAACTAAAGGTCAGAGCCCCCGATGGGATGGTTACCTCGAAACCCTGGCCGACCACTCCCAGCAGCCCACCGGCTCGCCGTCGATGAGTACGTTGCCCCCGTCGAAGTCTTGATAACACAGGTCGTTGAATTGGTGGATCCACACGCCGTGGTTGAACGTCTTCTTGGCCGAGCCGTCGGCCTCGCGATACACGCCGGTCAGGTCCTCGACATGGCTAAAGTAGGTGAGATGCACGTTGGCGCCGGCACCGCGCAGGCGCGCCGTGAGCGGCAGCACGGTCTGTTGCGGTGACACAAGCTCGTCGCCCTTGGAGTGCGTAAACCACAGCGGCGTCTTGGCGAGCGCGGCCACGTCCTCGTCCGTGGCGTTGTACCACGGGGCGCAGCAGGGAAGGCCCGCGGCGAAGAAATCGGGGTAGTCGGCGCACAGGCGCAGGGTCATAAAGCCGCCGTTGGAAAGACCGGCGACCACGATGCGGTCGGTGTCGATGCGGTCGGCATGCTCGGCGACAAACTCGTCGATAAGCGCCTTGAGCACGGAGGAGTAGATGCTCTGGTTGGAGCGACCGAGTTGCTCGACGCCGTTGTCCATCCAAAACGTGGGCGACTGCGGCACGAGCACCCAGGCAAAGCCGCCAAAGTAGCGCTGGATCTGCGCCTGGCTAATGGCCGTCACGCGGTTGCCGATATAGGCGCGCGTAGCGCCTTCGCCTTGCGTGGCGCCCTTGCCCTCGCCGGCACCGTGCAGATACACCACGAGCGGTGCCTTTTGGGGCACGACCGTCGCCTCGGGCGCAAAGGGGTTGAAGCATGCCGAGTCTTCGGCCTTAAAGCTGGGCTCAAAGAAGCCGTATTCGAGCGCGATGCCGTCGACGGCGGTCTTTTGCGTGGCGTTGCTCCAGCCTTGGAGCGCGGGGCAGATATCGCCACGGCAGGTGTCGAAGACCAGGCCGCAGGTGGGATCGTCGCCGTCGTTGCCGGGAAGAGCTGTGAGCTGCGTGATGCGCAGCTGGTCATCGAGCATGCGCGAGCCCATGACGCCGCCTTCGATGGTCTTGGTCAGGCGCTGCTCGGCGACCTCGAGCGCCACATGGGTGCCCACGGCGAGCTTACGTCCGTTCTCGTCGCACGGATATGCGGCGAGAATGTCGATGTAACCCACGGAGGGCGCGGCATGGTCGGCGCCGCGCTCCTTGCGCATCAGAACCTCGCCCGAGCGCTCGTGACGCTCTACATATATATGGAAGGTGTTCGCGTCGATGTCGTTGGCGCGCACGGTGCAGGGCAGGTCGAGTACGACCTTGCTGATCCAGGGGCCAAAGTCGCCCAAGGTGGTGACGGTTGCGTAGGTACACAATTTGAGCTCCATGAGCTGCCTCCCTTACGCCGCGAATGCCTGGCATCTGCGGCAATACAAACTAAACATGTTTAGTGTAATCTAGAATTGAAGAATAACCAGATGAACTCGGTAAACGGCAAAATTGAACACGTCGTGAACTACTAAACATATGTTTACTAGCTTCTAGCAGGGATTCTGTTGATGAGTTAACAGATCGGTGAGGTGTTCATCAAAATAAAATCCCACGTAAATGGCTATATATCAATAGAGGGTCAAAGAGACCATTTCCCGCCATTCAAATACGTTCACCCCCGATTTCCTACCGTTCACCGGACTGTAGACGGCAAAATTGCCATAAATTCGGCGCTCCGTGTAAACTAAAGCCCGTAAACGTTCAGTAAACACCTTGTTTACAAAAGCGTATCCAAGGGTCCGGCAACCGTAAGGGGTTATAGTCGCCGGGCCAAAGGCGTGCCTAAGCCCAAGGGGGCTGGCACACGAAGATATGGGGAGGGGTCCCATGGCAGTAGATAACAAGCAGATTGCCACCGATGTCCTCGAGCTCGTGGGCGGTGCGGAGAATGTTTCCGTCGCCACCAACTGCATGACGCGCCTGCGTCTGACGCTCAAGGACAACAACAAGGCCGACGTGGAGAAGATCAAGAAGGTCAAGGGTGTTCTGGGATGCCAGTTCGCCGGCAGCCAGCTCCAGGTCATCATCGGCCAGAACGTGCCCAAGGTGCTCGCCGAGTTCGTCGCCATCTCCGGCGTCAAGCAGGGTGCCGCCGTCGACGAGAACCTCGATGCTTCCAAGCAGAAGTTCGAGCTCAAGAACCTGCCGAACATCATCCTTGACTATCTGTCGGGCTCCATGACCCAGCTCATCCCGCTGCTCATGGCCGGCGGTCTGTTCCGTACCATCGCGGCCGTCCTCGGCCCCACCATGCTCGGTGTGCTCTCGGCCGACGACCCGACCTATACGTTCCTCTACACCACGCTGTACGAGGCCACGTTCACCTTTATCCCCATCTACCTGGGTTATGCCGCGGCTAAGAAGCTCGGCGCCAGCCCCGTGCTCGGCATGCTGCTCGGTGGCGCCCTCATGGCTCCTTCCGTGGTGAGCGTCGCCACCCAGGAGGGCGGCGGAATCATCTCCGTCTACGGCATCCAGATCGCCGCTGCCAACTATCAGCAGTCCGTCCTGCCGATCATCCTTTCGGTGCCCGTCCTCTACTTCATCGAGAAGTTCTTTAAGAAGGTCATGCCCGACGTGCTCTCCACGGTCTTCACGCCGTTCTGCACCATGATCGTCACCATCCCCATCGCCTTCATCGTCCTCGCTCCGATCGGCAACGAGATCGGTACGCTGATCGCCAACGCCCTCTTCGGCCTTGCTGACCTTGGCGGCATCGGCATCCTGATCGTCATGGCCATCCTCGGCGCCTTCTGGCAGCTCTTCGTGGTCTGCGGCATGCACATGCCCGTCATCCTGCTCGCCCAGGTTCAGATCATCGCTGCCGGTTACGATCCCTTCGTCTTCGTTTCCACCAACTGCGCTATGGCCGCTGTCTGGGGCTGCGCCTTCGGTGCCTTCCTCAAGATGAAGAACCCCGACGAGAAGTCTCTCGCCATCGGTTACGTCATCTCCGCCATCGCCGGCGGCGTCACCGAGCCCGCGCTCTTCGGCATCCTCATGCGCTTCCGTCGCACCATGTTTGGCATGTTCATCGGCGGTGCTATCGGCGCTGTGTTCTCCGGCCTCATGGGTGTTACCTACTACCTCGCAGGCGGTGCCTCCAACTTCCTGGTCTTCACCAACTACCTGCAGGGTGGCCAGATGAACACCGTCTGGGCTATCGTTGGTATGGCAATCTCCTTTGTCATCGCCGCTGCCGTCGTCTTTGCCTGCGGCTTCTCCAAGGAGGAACTCGCCGAGATGGAGGCCTAAGGCCAAACCGTTCGGTCACATATGACCTCACCTACACGACAGGGCCCCGTCAGGCGTAAGCCCGGCGGGGCCCTTCTTGCAAGGTAGACTGATGGGGCGGACGGTATTCGCCCGCGATGGTTTGCCAAGCGGCGGGGGCTTTCGCGCGGGGTTACCGCGAAAGCCCTCGGCGGTTCGCAAATCCTTTATCAAACGAAAGGACATGCAGATGAGTTTGGGAAAGCTGACCGTCAACGGTCGCCAGGATGGCTTTTTGTGCGAGGGCAAACCGTTCTTCTGGTTTGCCGATACGTGCTGGAGCGCATTTACGAGCATCGCCGAGAACGACTGGGATTACTACCTGACCCGCCGTGCCGAGCAGGGCATGAACGCACTGCAGATCAACACGCTGCCGCAGTGGGATCGCTGCTGCCCCGACCTGGGCATTTGGCCCTATGCCAGCGAGGACGGCGTGCACTTTGATTGGTCCCGTCCCAACCAGGCGTACTGGGATCGTGCCGCCGCCATGTGCCGTGCTGCCGTCGAGCACGGCATTCGTCCGGCGCTCGTGCTCATGTGGTGCAATTACGTGCCCGGTACCTGGGGCGCCAAGATCGCCGAGCGTTGCGGCGCCGAGGTTATGCCGCGTGAGGAGGTTCGCGTCCACGTTGCCCGCGTCGTCGAGAACCTGGGCGAGTTCGACCCCGTCTACGTGGTGACGGGCGATACCGACTTTGCCGGCGACGAGGCGATCGCCTATTACGAGGACGCCCTCGACGAGGTCGTCAAGCGCGCGCCCGAGGCACTGCGCACCATGCATATCAACCGCGGTAACCGCACCATTCCGGCGCAGTATCTGGACCGTCTGGACTTTTATATGTTCCAGCCCGGCCACAACTACGAGGGCCAGCCCGAGGCATGGCGTCTGCCGCAGGACTTTATCGCCAACTATCCCAAAAAGCCGATGGTCAACTCCGAGCCTTGCTACGAGCAGATGGGTGCGTCGCGCAACGTCTACTGGCGTTTTACCGCGCAGGATTGCCGCGCGAGCGTATGGTCGTCGATTCTTGCCGGCGCCAGTGCCGGCGTGACCTATGGCGCACACGGCGTGTGGAACTGGCAGACATCGCGCAGCCAGGGCTCGGTCCTGGGCGAGGGCTTTGACATGCCCTTCCGCTGGCAAGAGTGCCTGCAGTTTGCGGGTGTGTGGGACTTTGGCGCGATCGAGCACGTGCTTGCCGCCCTGGGCGCTACGGCTGCCGACGATGCACTTGCCGTGGTTCCGGCGCAGGAGCTCCTCGACGACGCGCGCGAGTCCATCCGTGTGGCGCGCGTTGGCGATCGCATCGTCGCGTACCTGCCGCGTACCACGGCGCTCAAGTTTAAGCTCGACGGCGCGCGTGGCTGGACGGCGACGGTCCTCGACATGGAGGACAAGCGCATCGCAAAGCTGCCCGTCCGTGACAACGGTGACGGCACCGTGCGCGTGGCGCAGCATCCCTTTGAGCACGACGCGCTGGTGATCCTGGCCCCCGGGCGCTAACGGCTCTTCTCCAACATTTACAACCCAGTCCCTTTCATTAGACTGCGACGGAATGGTTCCTGCATGACGGCTTTAAGCTGCCAAGGGGAGCCATTCCGTCGCACTCTTTGTTTACTCATTGGGGACGTACTTAAATGAGTGCTTAAATGAGTGGCAGTTGGAGGGCACTCCTTGTCGAGCTGCAAGCCGCGCGCGCCCCTTCTGGGTCATGCGGCTCAAAATCGCGGCGTCATGCGGACGGCTGGGGTCGAATTTGCAACATTTCGAACTTGGCTTCGATATTGAGATTGGTTCTTTATTAAAATGGTGTTCCGGACAACAAAGCGGGTGGGGGTTACCATGAGGGACCTGGGAGACACAACCGCATATTTGCGCCGGGGCATGCGGGAGATTCTGTGCCTAGCGCTGTTCTTCTTCACGTTTTTGGCGTGCGAGTATTTCTTTGATGCGCGCATGGCCGAGTTCGTGCCATCGAGTGAGGTCGTCATCTACGAGAGCATCGTTGTCGGCGCGAGCGTGATTGGCTTTTTCGTGCGCCCATTTCTGTACTATCGCCGTCCCCAGACGATCGATGCGACGAGCGATATTACGGGCGTGCTGTTGGTATCGGCGTTGCTGCTGATGATTATGGCAGTGCGGTTTGAGGTAGTAATTGCCGGCGGCCTGGTGGCGTGCTGCGCCCTGGGCTATTGCGGATCGACCGCCCATGCCAATCTTGCGCGGCGTTTTGCGCAGACGCCCTGCCTGGCGCGCGCCGTGGCGGTTTCCTATGCTGCGGGCATTTTGGTGCAGGTGCTCAACCATATGGTGATGCCTGCGGGCATTCCCCAGCAGTCTGTTCTCATTGCCTGTGCGATCGCGCTGGTGGGGCTGCTTCACGGTGCCCGCCGCGCTAAATTGCGTGATGAGCCTGCGCCCGAGTTCGAGGTCGGGATTGCCGAGCTATCGGTCGATGCGTCGGAGCGTGGCGCCAGGTGGCACGATGACCCCGAGGCAAAGGCGGCCTTTCAGGGTGCCGTGGTGCGTCTGACGGTGGCGACCGCTTGCCTCACCGGCGTGTTCGCGGCCCTCAATGCCGGCCTTACGACCTCGCATGCCGCTGGCGCTATCGATCTGGGCGACTGGCCGCGCTTGCTGCTGGTTGTGAGCGCCCTTGCCGCCGGCGTCCTGTATGACCTGCGTGGGCGTTCGTATATGAATATCATCATGACGTGCGCCGCCATGCTGTCCACGCTCTCGTTCTTTGTACTTATCACCGATGGCAACGGTGGCAACACGCTTGCCGCCACGATTATCTTTTACCTTGGCACGGGCTTTTTCGTGGTGTTCTTCACCGCGAAGTTCGCCGCGATTTCGATGTATGCCCGCTGGGCGTATCTGTGGCCGTGCATGGGCCGTGTTATCAACAACGTTTGCTCGATACTCGTGACGGCTCCGGCGGTGGCGATTATCTCGAGTCAAAACGTGCTGGCGGCAGTGAGCGTCGTGCTCGTGCTGTTTGTCGGCATCGCGATTTCGCTGTTAGGGCAGTTTAGACAAGACGGTGAGGGCGAGGCGACGCACGGCGGGCTGGCGCTTGCCACCGACGATCTTGGCGTGAGCTGTGAGCCCGGCCAGGCCGACACGGTGCCCCTGGAGGCGCCGGAGCTTTCGTTTGACGATCGGCTCGATGGCTTCGTTGCCGCCTTTGGGCTCACCAAGCGCGAGCGCGATGTTCTGGAGGCACTGGTCGTTTCGGACGACAGCGTGCAGGACGTGGCGGCGGCACTCTTCCTTTCGCGTTCCACGCTCTATCGCCACATCGCTTCGATTAACAAAAAGACAGGTGCCTCCTCGCGCGTAGCCCTCATCAACTTCTTCTGGTCCTGGACACCCCAAGACTAGCTAACCACCACAAAGGGGACAGGCACCTTTGTGGTGGTTTTTTACCTGCAAAAATATGAATATGAGACATTTGTCACCTGCCGTTTTGGTGCTCAAAGGCATATGAATGTGATGCTGAGCAGAGCAGAACGGAGGGGGTGCACCTATGGCGTCTCGGGGTTGCGCGTCTAATAAAATTGCGGGCGCGCTTATCGCCGTGGTGGTCTTTGCCGCGGCGGTGACACTCATGCGAGTTTACGTTGCCGGCGACCATGGCGCTCAGGGAAAGACTGCCGCGCAAGTGTCGCTCAACGATTGCGCTGCCGTTCCGGTGGCGGTCAAGCTTATCGAGGACGGGGAGGCGCGGACGGCCTATGAGACCGACGATGCCGAACTGGTCGCATCGACTTTTGCCGCGCTCGATGGCTGCACCGTGGGGGATGCGGTGGATGAGCGGACGAGCGATGCCGGCCGAACGCTCGTCTTTGTCTATGCGGATGGCTCGGAGCAATCGGTAGAACTTGAGGGCAAAAACATCGTGCTCGATAAGACGGCGTATCGACTTAACGGTGCCGATGAGTTATGGCGGCAGCTTGCTGCAATCAAAAACAGCTAACGAAATTAGGGATGTACGGGATGAGTGACTTGAGATTCTGCCCGGCGTGCGGGGCGCAGCTGCCTCGGGTCGCCGGCGTGCCGGTGCGATTTTGCCCGGGGTGCGGCGTCCGACTTGAGGGCGTTGTGGGCTACTCGGGCGCCGTGGGGGCTATAGATGGGGCGACTGCCGATGACGATGCGGACGAAGGCGGCGACCCGAGTGTGGACGCGCCGGCCGATGCGCCGGTGGAGACTGCCGGCGTCGCGTCGTCTCGTGACGCAGCCACGACGGATGCGCCTCACATCGGTGACCTTGAGCTTCATGCCGCATGCGATACCTCTGGCGGCCAGGCACTCGCGCAGGTGGTGCTGCCGCGGGGCTGGCATATCGAAGAAGCGCATCTTGAGCGCAGCGGCAGTTTCGACTGCCCGATTTCGGTTGGCGTGACGGCGGCGGGTCCGATGGGTGAGCGGATTATGTACCGCTCCGAGCTCTGCTACGTGGATGCGGGCGCCGTTGCCAAGCGTATCCCCACGCAAACCGAACGCAAGGTGTTTGTGCACGTGGAGGCAGCTTGCGACGAGCTGGCTCAGGCCTGTGCAGCACGGCTGGGCGCGCGGGCAGAGGTTGTTGCCGAGCAACCGTACCCATCGAGCGCGGCGGTCGATATCGAGCGCGAGCGTGCCCGCGTAAAGCGCGAGGCGGCAAACGACTTTGCAATCCAGGGCTTTTCGATGGAACCGAGTGATGTGGTCTATGAGTGCCGCATGCGTCGATATCGGCTCACGGGCGCTCCGGTGCCCACCGAGCTCGCGGTGGCGGCCAAAGTCGAGGGCTATATGTTTTCAATCGGAGGCGTCGCGGGTTCTATGGGCAAAGGTGTTGCCGCTGGGGCCGAGGCGCTGCTGGGCGCGAGCCTTTCGAGTGGGCTGATCGGCGGTGTTTTGGGCAAGCGCCTGCGCGAGCGCAAGGCGGCGGCAGCGGCGGGACAGGGCGTCGCGCAAGAACAGCCCACGGGTCGAGGCGGTTGCCCGGACGGAGCGTCGTTCGAGCTGGGTGCGGCCGACCTGCTGCAGTGGCGTATCAGGGACAGCTTCTGTTTGGTTGCGCCAGAAGGTCGCCTGGAAGAGGCGGCCTCCACGGCGCTTGCATCAATGGCGTCGACTCTGCGGCTCAATCCGGCGATTGCACGCGAGGCGTCAGCTCAAAAGCAACAGATGGTGCTTGAGCAGCGCCAACGCACGCAGATGAACATTGCCCAGCAGCAACAGCAGTTTGCAGCCTGGCAACAGATGCATGCCTCGCAACAGGCGGCGTTCGACAGCTACCAGCAGGCGTGGTTCGATCGCAGCGACCGTCAGCACGCCGCGAATATGGCTGCCAGCGCCGTCAATTATTCCAGCGCGGGCGTGGGGACGGGCGCCGCCTCGTATTCCGATGCCATTCGCGGGGTCAACCATTACGCCAGACCCGACGGCACCGATGTCGAGGTCTCGGTGATGGCCGACCAGGCCTGGGTCAACGGTTCGGGCGATGTGATCGGTACACGCGATGGTTTTGAACCCGGTTTTGGCTGGACGGAGCTGCCTCGTCAATAGCGTGAGGCGGCTTATGTGTGAATCGATGCCGGATGTGTTTCTCGGCATGGTGATAAAGAACGGGAAAGGAACAATGATGAGGGAGACGGTACTTTCGCGCACGGCATTTGTCGCGGCGGCGGGAACGGCGCTGCTGACGCTTGTGGGGTGCGGCGGACAGCGGACGCAGGATGCGACGGGTTTTAACGATGACCGCCCGGTAAAGGACAAGATGGACGCGGGTGCGACGTCGGGCGATTCCGGCGATGCGGACAGCGGCTCGGCGGATGCGTTCGATACGTGGTCGGATGATTGCTGGGATGCGCACCGCAACATCAGCATCGCGGCGCTCCTCGAGCTTAAGGGCTGGCAGTTGCAGGAGTTTGCCTCGCAGCAGGGCTATACCTGGCAAGACGCGCTTGAGATGTACGAGGACGAGGCGGGACACGTGCTCAGCGTCTGCAATATCAGCAAGGACGGCGCGACCGAATGGCTCGGCGAGGACGAAATCGGAAAGCTCGACAAGGGCGGCACCGGAAGCACCGTGATGTTCACGCTGCAACTTTCGGGCTATTCGAGCTGCGAGGATGTTATCGCGGGCTTTTCCGTGCCGGTCGAGGACCGGGCGCAGATTACTTCGGGCTCATGGATCGCGTGCGTATACGGTTCTAACATGGCGCGGCACGTTGCCATGGCGAGTCCGATGGAAAACGGTGACTACCGCTTGGATCTCATTACCGAGGAGGCTATCAAGACCGGTAGGTTTACCCAGGGCGGCGGTGCTCCGACGATAGACGAGTTTTGGCAGGAAAAGACTGGACGCGCGCTCGGCTAGGTGCGACGTGGCCAATACCATAGCGAGGAACGAACATGATGAATGAAGTGACGATGAACCGTGCGGCCTTTGTGGCAGGCGCGGGTGCGCTGGCTTGTGCGCTGGCTGGCTGCTCGGGCGGATTGGGCGGCGCGGGCGGTGCCAAGAAGGCGACCACGGCGGACGCCGCCTGTGTAGACGACAACGCCAACGTGACGGTCTATGCTGCGATCAACTTGGACGGCGCCGACCTGGTGCGCCTGCTCAAGCATCAAAACTATGAGTGGCAAGGCGAGAGCGTGGGCTACGGTGCCGCCGATGACGCGGGACTTTTCGCTTTTACCTTTTCTAAGATTTCGGATGACGTGGACGAACTTGCGAACAGCGCGATACCGCTTTCGGAGTCCGAGTACGAGGAACTTGAGCCGGGCGGCGGAGACGATAGCGTGGCGATTTTGCTCTCGGTGGGCGGCTATACGACGGGCAATCGTGCGCTCACCGGCGCAATCGGCGATGCGGCGATAGTGCAGGAGAAGTGCACAATCGACGATTCCGTGTATTGGCTGGTCAAGGCGCTCGACGGCAGCCGTTACGTGATTTCGGCCTACGACACCGAAGATGATGGCGACAGCGCGCATGACATCTATATCTATAGTGAGTCTTTTATTCACACCGGTTATCTGAGCGGCGGCGACCAAATCGATATTGACGAACTCTGGAGCCGCCTGACCAATGCCTCGTAGCGCACCAAAACCACCACAAAGGGGACAGTGAGGCGGGACTTTTTGACCGCCTGATGGGTCGAGCGTCACAACTCGTGCGTTACAGCAGTTCGCCGTGGCGGGCGATGTAGCGGCGCTTGGCCAGCTGGGTGAGTGCGATGTAGGCGGCGACGATGCTGACGAGCAGCGCTAAGAAGCTCGGCGGCAGCGGCATGAGGTCTAGCGCATCGGCGATGGGGCTTGCCGGCAGCCAGGTGACGAGTACCAGACCCAGCACGGTGAGAGCGCACAGTGCCGGCGCGGCGTGGTCGCGCGCGCTCGGCAGACGCGGGGAGCGCAGCATGTGGATCACGAGCGTCTGCGACCACATGGACTCGACAAACCAACCGCTCTGGAAGAGCGCCGTAAAGGCCGCCATGTCTGCGACGTCGCCTACAGTGGCAAGCTCTGCCCAGCTTGAGCCCACGGCGGCGGGGCACACCACAAAGAAGAGCACGGCGAAAGTCACGATATCAAACAGTGAGCTCACGGGACCCAACTCGAGCATAAAGCCCTTAATGGACGCGGCATCCCAGGCGCGCGGACGGGCGGTCCAGGCGTCGTCGACGGTGTCCCACGGCAGCGCGATGCACACGATCTCGTAGACCAGCGACAGCAGCACCAACTGCAGAGCGCTCATGGGCAAGAACGGCAAGAACAGGCTCGCGACGGTCACGGATAGCACGTTGCCAAAGTTGGAGCTCACCGTGGTCTTGAGGTACTTGAGTAGGTTGCCGTAGGTGCGGCGGCCTTCGATGATGCCGCGCTCGAGCACGCCCAGGTCCTTCTGGAGCAAGATGATATCGGCAGATTCCTTGGCAATGTCGACGGCCGAATCGACCGAGATGCCGCAATCGCTCGCACGCATGGCGGCGGCGTCGTTGATGCCATCGCCCATAAAGCCCACGGTGTGGCCGAGCAGCTCGCGCATGACACGCACCAGACGCGCCTTCTGCAGCGGCGAGAGCTTGGCGAAGAGGTGGGTGTTCTCGGCGCGCTCGGCAAGTTCGGCGTCATCGAGCGCATCGATCTCGGAGCCGAGCAAGACGTTGCTCGCGTCGATACCGATCTGTTCGCAGACGGTGGCCGCGACGCGGTCGTTGTCGCCGGTCAGGACCTTGACTGCCACGCCCTTGGCCTCGAGCGTGGCGACGGCGCCCGCGGCACTCGCCTTGGGCGGATCGAGGAAGGCCAAAAAGCCCATCAACACCATGTCGCATTCGTCGGCGATGCCAAACTCGTCCACGCAGCGCGGATTGGTTTTCTGCGCCACGGCAATCACGCGCAGGCCCTCGGCGTTGAGCCCGGCGACCTGCTTGCGAATCTGGGCGAGCTTATCTTCGGTAAGCGGCTGGGCGGCGCCATCGACCTCGACAAAGGAGCAGATCTCGAGCATTTCCTCGGCAGCTCCCTTGGTGACCATCTGGGTTTTGCCCTGGGCGTCGGCGACAACTACGCTCAGGCGACGGCGCGAGAAATCGAAGGGCACCTCGTCGACCTTGGTATAGCGGTCGCGCAGGCTCTGGCCCAGCATAGAATCGGGCACGACGGTCGAGGGCGTCACATCGGCACGGTCGATGACGGCCAGGTCGATAAGGTTTTTGAGGCCGGTCTGGAAGAAGCTGTTCAAAAACGCATGGCGCAGCACGCGCGCATCCTCGTTGCCGTCGGTGTTGAGGTAGCGCTCGAGCACGATGCGGTCTTCGGTGAGGGTGCCGGTCTTGTCGCAGCACAGGACGTCCATCGCGCCGAGGTTTTGGATCGCCGGCAGCTCCTTGACGATAACCTGGTGGCGGGCGAGGTCCTTGGCGCCCTGCGACAGGCTCGTGGTCACGATGACGGGGAGCATCTGCGGCGTGATGCCCACGGCCACGCTCGTGGCGAACAACAGCGCATCGATGACGTTGCCCTTGGTGGCGGCGTTGATGGCAAAGACCGCCGGCGCCATAACGAGCATGAGGCGCACGAGCAGCATGGAGACGCTCGAGACGCCGCGGTCAAACGCGCTCTTCTCGCCGCGCCCGTTGAGCATCTTGGCGATGCCGCCCAGGTAGGTGTCCGAGCCGGTGGCAACGACAAGCGCCATGGCGGTGCCGTTTTGCACGGAGGTGCCGGTAAAGACGATGTTCTTGCAGGCAGAGAGTGGTAGCGCGGAGCCGTCGGCACCCTCGACGACGGTGATGGCAGCGGTCTTCTCGACGGCCTCGCTCTCGCCGGTGAGTGCGGACTCGATCACAAACAGGTCGCGCGCGGTGATGATGCGGGCATCTGCCGGCACCATGTCGCCGGCAGAGAGGCGGATTACATCGCCGGGGACGAGCTCGTCGAAGGGGATCTCGACGCGCTCGCCGTCGCGCAGGGCACAGCAGGTGTTGGAGACCAGGTCCTTAAGGGCCTCGGCCGCATTGCCGCTGCGGGCTTCCTGGATAAACTTCATGCCGCCCGATACCAGCAGCATGATGCCGATGACGATGACCGTGGAGGGGTCACGCTGCAGCTCGGGCACGGCGAGCACGTCGATGTAGAGCGAGACCAGTGCGAGGGCGGCGAGGATGCCAGCGAAGGGATCGACGAACGCGTCGGCGATGCGGCGGGCGAGCGTCTTGGTCGGCGCTTCGATGGTGTTGGGGCCGACGGCGCTCAGGCGCTCGGCGGCGTGCTCGGCGATGAGCCCGTCGGCTGTGGCGTCGAACAGCACGAGGGCATCCTCGGCGCTATGGGTGGCGGCGAATATGGTGTTCTTGGACATGCCGGTGTGAGCGGCGGGGCGCGCCGTGCGGCGGCGCTTGGAGATAGCTTCGAGTACCGTGGCGGTTTTGAGCATCAGCATAGGGTCCTCCTTGTTGAAGGGAGTTAGCGTACGTGTCGTATTTGCTTCAAAAAACTAGATGTCGCTCACGTCATGCTTTCGAACCACCACAAAGGGACAGGCACCTTTGTGGTAGTTTTGACGATCGGCTGTTGGCGCTTATGCGTGCGCGGAATCCTCGCGGCGTGCCGAGGGCGACATGCAGGTTTTTCGACTATGACTGCCTTCCATGGCACACCTCCTTAAGGCCGGGCGCGGCGCGCTTTGGGTATCTCGTACCCGTTACAATCCGCCCGTATTCTTGATGAGGGGGTTTGCCGTGTCAACCCCAATGTTTGGAAAACCATTGCCCCTGACAAAGCCTTTACAGAATGCCGAGGCCCCAAAGCGCGCCCGCAACGCGCCCTGCCTGCGCTAAACTGGAAGGCACGTACGCGATTACGAGAGGAGCCCGCATGGAGGCTTACAAGCAAGAGTTCATCAAGTTCATGGTTGAGTCCGACGTTCTTAAATTCGGCAGCTTTACGCTCAAGAGCGGCCGTCAGTCCCCGTTCTTTATGAACGCCGGCGCCTATGTGACGGGCTATCAGCTCAAGAAGCTGGGCGAGTATTACGCCCAGGCCATCCACGATAACTTTGGCGACGACTTTGACGTGCTGTTTGGACCGGCCTACAAGGGTATTCCGCTGGCCGTCGTGACCGCAATTGCCTACCACGAGCTGTACGGCAAGGAGGTCAAGTACTGCTGCGATCGCAAGGAGGCCAAGGACCACGGCGCCGACAAGGGCAACCTGCTGGGCTACGAGCCCCAGGACGGCGACCGCGTGGTCATGGTCGAGGACGTCACCACCAGCGGTAAGTCCATCGACGAGACCTATCCCAAGGTCAAGGCTGCTGCCGATGTCGAGATCAAGGGCCTCATCGTGTCCCTCAACCGCATGGAGGTCGGCAAGGGTGGCGTGACCACCGCGCAGAAGGAGATCGAGGCCAAGTACGGTTTCCCCGTCGCGAGCATCGTCTCCATGGCCGAGGTCGTCGAGACCCTCTACAACCACGAGATCGACGGCAAAGTCGTCATCGACGACGAGCTCAAGACCGCTATCGACGCCTACTACGAGCAGTACGGAGCTCGTTAGTTACGGCGTTTTACCAAACGCCGTAACTGCTCGACGCTGCAAACCCGCCAGAGCGGCAATCTGCCTTTCAACTTCGGCGGCATGACCAGAAGGTCAATGCCGCCTCGTTTCAAGGCACCTTGCTCGCTCTGGCGGGTTTTCGC
>NZ_QRKO01000026.1:0-15438 GCF_003471985.1 Collinsella sp. AM15-2
GAGTAGCGTCGAAGGTTGACAAAACTATAGGAACACCCAATGACTATCTTGACAAGCGCGGAAACGTCGCCGGTTGAGCATAAGTCAGCGAAAACGCCCCTAAGCGAGCAAGGTGACGTGAAAGAGAAGGGAAGCGTACTTCGGTACGCGACCGACGATTGAACGTCAGATTGCCGCTTAGGGGCGTTTGCAGCGTCGAGCCGTTGCGCGGTTTGGAAAACCGCGCAACTAGAGCTACATGACCATGACGTAGCGCGATCCCACGTAGTACTGCTTACCCATCAGGACCGGCTCGCCATTGGGGCCGATAAAGCCGGCACGCAGGTTGAGCAGCGGGTCGTGCGGGGCAATGCCCAGCTCGGCGGCCTGTTCGGCGTTGGCGCGAACGGCCTCGACCGTGCGGTAGCCAACCGAGACAATCGGCGTTCTGCCAACACGCTCGACCTCGGCAAAAATCGACTTGTCCTCAAGATCGGCCGTCAACAGCTCACGGTAGGCGTCAAACGGCACAAAGATGTTCTCCTCAAAGATGGGCTCGCCGTCGGCTGTACGTACGCGCTTGATGTGCAGCAGCAGCGCGTCCTTCTGCAGGCCAAAGAACTCCATCTCGTTTTGGCGCGCCGGCACAATCTGGCGATCGATCACGTGCGCACCGGCCTTCATGCCGTTGCCGGCACACAGCGCGGTAAACGTCTGCAGCGTCGAGGCGTGAAATTGGCGATTGATGTGCGGCGTGGAAACAAAGGTGCCACGGCCCTGCTGCTTAACCAGGTAGCCATCGGAGCACAGCTCCTCGACGGCGCGACGCACCGTAATTCGGCTCACCTCGTACTGCTCGGCTAGCTCGAGCTCGGACGGAATACGCTCCTTGGGTGCATAAACACCTTTCTCGATCGCATCCTTGATCTCGTCGTAAATCTGCTGGTAAAGCGGTGCATTTTTGGGTGCAGGCATATCTAATCACTCTTATCGAAATATTGAAATAACTAATACGTATATAACGTCTAGTTTCATGTTACCTCATAATGATAAAACGATACACCGCATACAGCAAATCCTTACCTGCCGTCGTCCTGTTGCAGGCTGTCCTGATCGATGAGGCGCGCCTGCCTGCTGGCCATGCGCGCGGGCTTGTCGGGATCGGGCACGGCCGTGGGCATGGGCTCGTCGACATGACCGCCCCACCAGCCGCCCACAAAGTTGAGTGTATGGAACACATTGATCACGGCGCCGGGATCAATGTCGCACACCAGCTTGATAATGTCCTGGCTCTCGTAGGTCGAGACAACGGCATGCAGCAGGTACATCTTCTCGCGGCTGTATCCGCCAATGACCTCGGCACAGCTAATGCCATGCTGAAAATGGTCAACATAGGCGGTCATGACCTCGTCTGCCTTGCGCGTCGTGATCTGCAGCGTCACGCGATCGTAGCGACGATAGAAGCTGTCGATGGTCTTGGTCGAAATAAACTGGAACACGATGGAGTACGCCGCGTTGTCCCAGCCAAACATAAAGCCAAAGATCGCCAGGATAAAGCAGTTGAAACCAAAGATAACGCCCCAGATGGTCTTGCCCGTGTGGTTGGAAACCCACAGCGCGATAAAGTCGGTGCCGCCGGTGGATGCGCCGGACTTAAGCGCGATGGCAGCGCCCAGACCCGAGACCACGCCACCAAAAATGATGAGCATGATCTTGTCGCCCAAAAACGGCGCGAAGTGAAAGACGTTGAGGAACAGCGACGAGAGCATGACCTGCATCATCGAGAAGATGACGAAGCGCTTGCTAATGCCGCTCCAGCACAGGAGCGCCACGGGGATGTTGAGCGCGAGCATGCCGAGCGAGATGTCGATGTGAACGCCGCCCAGCGAGGTAACACGATCGAGCAGGACCGCGACGCCGGTGAGGCCGCTCGGAAGCAGGTCGGCGGGTTGAATGAACGCCTGGATCAGGAATGTCTGGAGAACGGCGGAAATTGTGACCGCCACGGCGGTGATGGCGCGGCGGACGATGGTGAGGCGGCCGAGCACGAGCACGCGGTCCGCGAGCTGGTCGATGGCGTTCGCCACGTAGGCTCCCTTCGAAGGCAGATGTAGTTGTGGGGCATGTCGGCGATTGTAACATGGAGCGACAGAGGGCGCCTCAATTCACCCTCTCTCGACAACCAAAACGGGACCAGCAACTCCTACGACCAAAGGGCAAAAATCTAAGTGAGTAGACTTTTTGCGATCTGCCGAGCACACCCAAAAATAGCCACCTCTGCGACCTGCGGTTTTGCTAAGGCAGATACGCTTTGTGCTCGGCCTGCGCCAAAAAGTCTACTCACTTAGTCTGAGTCGAAGCCAAACGGACCAAATCGAAACCAAATCGAGCCAGTCCACCGCAAAAAACGTTTGAACCCGTGCTTTTTGCGGTGAATCAACGCTACAGAGCGGCCAAAATGTCGGTCAGATTGTCGATAACGGCATCGGCTCGCGATTGATCCAGGTTGACGCCCTCGTGCGGGCGCAGCGCCAGGACGCGGGCGCCGGAGCGCTTGCCGGCCTCGATACCCAAAGGCGAGTCCTCGATAACCAGGCACTCGGCAGGCTCCATACCCAGCGCCTCCATGGCACGCAGGTAGATCTCGGGGTCGGGCTTAAACGCGCTGCACTCGTGACCACTGATGGTGTAGTCCAGTACGTCGGCGATACCCGCAATCTCCACCAGCTCGTCAATCAACTCACGATACGACGAGCTCGCGATGGCACACTTCACGCCGCGCTCGTGCAGCTCACGCATCACCGACTCCGTCTGCTCGTTGAGCAGCTCGGCATACGGAACGGGGTGGTCCGGGCTGTAGACTTGCTTGTACTCCACGCGCAGGCGCTCGCGCAGCTCAATATCGTCGGGAACCAGCGTCTCCCAAATAGCGGGCTCGTTAGACCCCGAAAGATCGGGGATCTCGTCAAAGTAGAACCCCTTCTCCTCCATAAACGCAACGCGGCGACGGTTATAGAACCACTCGGTATCGACCAGCACGCCGTCCATATCAAACAGCACTGCCTTGATCATACGCATCTCCTCCCACCTGCCAAAAAGGGACAGGTTTATTTTGGTAGGTTTTATCTGGGGTTTTGCGGCGCGACGGGCGCGCCCTCCCCAGAGCAAAAAAGGGGACGGGGCGCAAACCCCATCCCCTCTCAATCAACCTGTAAGGTCTACTTACTTGTGATTAGTAGGAAAGCTTCCACATGTAGCGACGCATGGTCAGCGGGTGCTGACGGGCCTCAGCGATCTGGTTGCCGTACTCGCGCATAACGGCGAGGTGCAGCAGCGGGTTGAAGTAGGTGACGACGCTTGCCGGCACGGCGTCGGCCAGACCGTAGTCCTTGGAGTCGATCAGAGCGACCTTGGCGCCCATGCGCTTAAGGAAGGTGAGGGCGCGGGCGTCCATCGGACGGGTGGCACCATCGGACATGAAGAAGACGTAGGGCTTACCCTCGGTGGAAACCTCGAACGGGCCGTGGAAGTACTCGCCGGTGTTGTAGGCGGCGGCGTCGATCCACTGCATCTCGGTGAACAGGAAGGCGGCGTGAGAATAAGCCATCTTCTCGGAGGCACCGGAGGCCATGAAGTAGATCATCTTGTCGTCCTTGAAGTCCTGGGCGAACTGCTTGGCGAGGCCCTTGGCGGACTGAGCGGCGTTCTCGCAGAGCTCGAAGACGTTGGTGAGGCCGGTGATCATGTCCTCGTAGTGGTCATAGCCCTCGGTCTGCTGAAGGATCTCGAGAGCAAGAGCGATGGCGTAGCCAGGCTTCTCGCACTTGGCAGCGTAGTTGGCATGGAAGCCGTGAACGATGACGTGGTCGGCGTCGACGGTCAGAGCGGAGCCGGCCTTGTTGGTGAGGGAGACGACCGGGCAGTTGTGCTTCTTGGCGGTCTTGTTGGCCTCGACGGTCTCGGGCGTGGAGCCACCGAGGGAGCAGGTGATCACGAAGGTGTGCTCGTTGACCCAGGAAGGCGTGTCGTAGTTGAACTCGTTAGCGGTGAAGATCTGAACGTTCAGCTTGTCCGTGTTGTTGGCCAGGAAGTACTTGGCAGGGTAAAGGTCGGACATGGAAGCACCGCAGCCGACGAAGGCGACGCTGTGGATCTCGTGGTTGGACAGGACGTCAGCGACGATCTGCTTAGGGAGGTTAAGGTCGATCTCGTACATCTGACACATTCCTTTCGATTTTTTGCGGCGCCACATTGCCGGGCGCTCGCAGGGTTACCGTGGTTTGGACCGAGTCGCCGGCCCGTTGAGGATGTGTCAAAAGAACTGTCCCTTTGACACATCTAGGGATGGAAGCCTGCCTGGGGTATGGGATGCCAGGCAGGCCCCCGGGGGAAAGCGGTTAGGCGCTTGGTCGCGACTAGGCCAGGATGCCGGCCGCGGAGAGGGCGATGCCGCCCACGATGGCGATCACGAGAAGCCAACCGGTGTTGACGTTCTTCTTGATGAGCCAGTACATAAGGCCGGTGAGGCCAAGGGAGATCATCTGGGGCATCATACCGTCCAGGATGTCCTGGATAACGACGGTGCCCTCAGCGAACTGCAGCGGGGTGGTGGCGCCGATCAGCGTAGCGATCATGCCGCCCACGGACATAAGACCTACGATGCCGCAGACATACATGAGCTTTTCCATGAGGTCGCCGCCCTGAAGCTTGCTCAGGTACTCGTGGCCGCCCTGATAGCCCATCTTGGCTGCGAACCAAGTGATCAGCACAGAGGGGACGATGGAGATGAGCATGGCCAGGATCGGGCCCATGATGGAGCCCTGCTGAGCCAGCTGAACGCCCAGGCCAAAGGCGATAACGCGGATGGTGCCCTGGAAGAGGGAGTCACCGATGCCGGAAAGCGGACCCATGAGGGAGGTCTTGACCGCGTTGATCGAATCGGGATCGAAGTTCTCGGGATCCTTGGCGTACTCCTCCTCCATGGAGGCGGCGAGACCTAGGACAAAAGCGCTCGTCTGCGGGGTGCAGTTGTAGAACGCCATGTGACGGTGGTAAGCCTCTTTCTTAGCAGCGAGCTGCTTGGGGTCGGACTCGTCCGGATAGAGGCGGTCGAGCGTAGGAACCATGCCGTAGAGGAAGCCCATGTTCATCTGACGCTCGTAGTTCCAAGAGGCCTGGATGGCCCAGGAGCGCCAGAAGAACTGGCTGACCTTCTTGTTCAGGGACACGTCCTTGGTTGCGGTTGCCATAGTGTGTTCCTCCTTAGTCTTCGTCGTCTTCGAGCGGATCGTAGTCGGAATCGACACCGGCGGTTGCATGGGAGCCATTGAACTTGAAGCCCATGAAGACGATAGCCAGGCACACACCGATCAGAGCGACCGCGATGACGGACAGGTTGAGGTAGGCGGCGAGCAGGAAACCGATGAACAGGAACGGGGTCATACCCTTCTTGATCATCATGGTGAGCAGCAGAGCCAGACCGTAGGCGGTCATGATCTTGGTCGAAACGTTCAGACCAACGGACAGCCACTCGGGAACCATGTTGACGATGGCCTGAACCAGGTCGGTGCCAACAAAGACGGCCAGGAAGATCGGCAGGAAGTACATGATGGCGTACAGACCGGAGCCGGCGCAGATGTGCATACGGTAGGCGGTCTTGAAGTTACCGTTATCGATCGCGCTATCGGCCACATGGGTGAGGGCGGCGATGATGGAACGGAACACGATGCCGAGGAGCTGACCCAGGACGGCGACCGGGATGGCGATCGTCATGGCGGTCTCGGCGGAAGCATCGGTCAGGCACGCAAAGGCAGCGGCCACGATGCCGCCCAGGACCATATCGGGCGGAACGGCGGCGCCGACCTGCACCAGGCCCATGGACACGAGCTCGACGGCGGCACCGACGGCAAGGCCGGTGGGCACATCGCCCAGCAGCAGACCGACGAGCGTAGCGCCAACGAGGGGCTGCTCGAAGTTAAGACGACCGAGCAGGCGGGAGTCCCACATGCAGAACACGCCGACGAGGCCGACGAGCACCGCACTGATGAACGTATTCATACCCTTCTCCTTTCAGTCAGGCAAAAGCCTGGTTGATTACAGCTTGGCGTCGATGTCGACGCTCTGATACGTAGGGGTCTGCTGGACGTAGAGCTTGATGCCCATGTCGAGCAGCTGGTTGACGTCGGCCTTCTGGGTGGCGTCGAAGAAGACGGAGCTGTCCTTGCCGCCGACCTGATCGGCACCGTCGTGGTTGGCGGTGGCGCCCAGGTTGATGGCGTCGAGCTTGTAGCCCTGGCAGAACTGCAGCATCTCGGCCGTGTTGCCAAAGACGAACATGACGCGCTCGCCGAGGGTGTTGAGCTTGTCCATCTTGGCGAGGGCACGCTCGACGGTGAAGACGTTCAGGCGCACGCCCTGGGGCTTGGCCAGCTTAAGAGCGCCCTTCTTGATGTCATCGTTGGCGGCAGCGTTGTCGACGACGATGATGCGCTCGGCCTGAACCTTGGTGGTCCAGGTAAAGACGACCTGGCCGTGCAGCAGACGGTAGTCAAGACGTGCGAGGACGATCTTGGCGGGACCGGAGCTGTGACGGGACGCCTTGGCCTTCTTGGCGGGAGCCGCGGCGACCTCGACCGGTGCGTTGGGGTTGGTCAGACCGGTGCGGGCCTCGTTGATAAGGGCCGCGAGCTCGGCACCCTTGACGGGGACGGGGCTCATAGCGAGCGTGAGCGCCAGCGGGATGTTGAAACCGCTGACAACCGTGAACTTCGTGCCGTTCTTGGAAAGCTCGACCATGCTGTTGTTGACCGAGCTGCCGAGCATATCGGTCAGCACATAGACGGTGTCGTCCGCGTTGAACGTGGCGATCATGGCGTCCACCTTATTGGTGATGGGCTCCTTGTCGTCACGAGCAAGCGACACGACGTGGACGTTCGACACGTCGCCGAGAACCATCTCGAGCGTGTCTTTGGCGCCTGCGGCCAGGCCGCCATGAGATGCGAGAATGATCTGATTCATCTTGCCTCCTCCTTTTCGTTATGGTCATTATAACGTCTTATACGTTGCTTATATTGCTAATTAGTATAAAGACCGTTCGCGGGTGAAAATCGACCGTTGACGGGTTTAACGTACTTGAAACGTTGGGGCTGGGTAGGCCGGCGCTGGCTGGATAATCCCAGGTCGGACGCCGTGCGCAATCCCTTATCGCACGAAGTACCAGGGGCTTTCCTGCACGGTGGGCTCCAGCGCGATGCCGGTGCGTTCCTTAAACAGATCCATGTCCTGCGATTTCTCCGTCCACCACGCATTGGGCTTAAAGGTCATGCTCTCAATGACATGGCCGACAAACACACTGTTGCGCAGCCTGGAGAAGTCGGTGTTCATAATCAGGATGGACGCGAGCACCAGCACGATGCCCAGAACCTTGATCGCACCGGCGAGCTCGGCGTAGACACCAATGCCCAGCAGCACGGTGACGACCGTCTCGAATGACATTACGACGGGAACTTTCGACGTCTCGAGCCCCATGGACAGACCCTGCATATATAAGACATAGGCCACGGCTGTGGGGATGAGTCCAAAGCCAAGGAACAGCAGCAGCAGCTGTGGCGACATTGCCGCGGCGACATCTGGCCACGGAGCCGCGATAGCCGCCATAACCGCACCGCCAAAAACAAGGCCCCAAAACGTGACAGCCAGCGGGTGGACCGTCTTGGTTGCTATCCGGCTAAACACCGCGAGCGACGCGCCACAAAAGCCCGCAATCACGCCCGACGTGACGCCCCAAACCGAAAAATGAAAACCGGAAAGGTCGCCATCGGTCACTGCAAGCACACAGCCACCGATGTTAAAAGCGATGGCAACGAGCTTGTTGGGAGTCACATCCTCGCGATAAAGTACGCGGCCGAGCATGACGCCAAACACCGGCGAGGTGTAGAGCAGCACCGAGGCCGTGGACATGCCCACCTCGCCCATGCACTCGTAATAAAGCGTGTTAGCGGTGGCGAGGCCGATAATGCCAAGAAGCGCACAAGGAACAAGCTCTTTAGGACTTGCCTTGAACAGTGCCAGGGGACCCGATGCCTTTCCCTCACGAGCACCTCCCTGGCAACCCATGAATGCCAAGACCGGAGCCATTAAGACGGCACCCGACAACAAGCGAAAGGCAGCCATACTCTGGGACGTAACGCCCATGGCCGAGATGCCGTTTACAAAGATTCCGATGCTACCCCACATAAGCGCGGCGATCAGCACCAGCACATAGCCCAGATTGCTTTTCTTCAACGCAGCCTCCTCGGTATTGTTTCCAATATGTTTCACACTACGTTATAGTCGTTATATACATTTTTCAAGGCACAAATCGGCAAACGGGAAATCTCTAGACAAAGGGAGTGTCCCGCCAGCCACGGTATCGTCGATGTTTTGGCAATGTCAGCGAAAACCCGCCAGAGCGAGCAAGGTGCCTTGAAACGAGGCGGCATTGACCTTCTGGTCATGCCGCCGAAGCTGAAAGGCAGATTGCCGCTCTGGCGGGTTTGCAGCGTCGAGCGGTTACGGCGTTTGGTAAAACGCCGTAACTAATACTCAAGCTTCCACATGTAGCGGCGCGTCATGTAGTCCTTGTGGGTAACGGCAGAGAGTGCACGCATGTACACGTTGTTGAGGATCGGGGCAAAGATCAGGTGGTTGAAGTACTCGCTCACGCTGTCCTTGATGTCGTTGAGGCCGAGCTCCTTGGCGTCGAGCTGATAGACGCGCTCGCCACCGTACTGATTGACAAAACGGATGCCGCGCTCGTCGTTGCAGCGGCTGCGGCCGACGCTGATGAGCTGGAACAGCGAGGTACGCTTGTCCAGAATCTCGAAGGGGCCGTGGAAGAAGTCGCAGGTGTTGATGGTGCAGGAGTCGATCTGCAGCATCTCCTGCACGTTGCAGATGCTAAAGACGTAGGCGGCACCAAAGAGCGGACCCTGAGCCATCACGTTGATGCAGGGCTTGTCGGCGTTCTGCTCGGCCCACTTGGCAGCAAGCGGACGGGTGTACTCGACGGCCTTTCGATAGATGGGGTCGACCAAGTCGAAAGCGGCCATAGCGGTCTCGTACTCGGCATAGCCCTCGGTCTGCTGCGTAAGCTCCATGGCGATCATGGTCACGACGGCGGAGTTGGTGCGGCCCATGCAGGACTCATCGACGGCCAAGCTGTCATACTGGATCTTGTAGTCGCAGACTTCGGTGAGGCCGGACTCGTCGACATAGATGGCGATGGTGCTGGCGCCGTGATCCTTGGCGACCTGGGCGGCGACGATGGTCTCCTTGGTGCCGCGCATGGACACGACGACGGCCAGGGTGTTCTCGTTAACGTAGGCCGGGGTGGCGTGCACGAACTCGTTGCTGGTGTAGCTGGAGCTCACGACCTGCGTGGCCTCGTGCTCCATAAAGTACTGGGCAGGATAGTTGCCGCCGTTGGATCCGCCAGCGCCGATCCACACGACGCGCTTGATGCCGCCCTTGTCCGCCTTGTCAGCCAAAACCTGGGAGACGACGTCCTTAACCTGTTCCTGAGTAGTCATCGTGCATCAGCCTTTCTTCTCGTTTGATGCTCTCGATGGCATACAAGTTACATACATGTTTTGGTTATGTCGACTAGTTGTATGCTATATTTGTCTTAGAAATTTTGCTGGTAAAGTTTTCGGCAATCTATTACCAGCGGTTTTGTTGTCATGTTGGATACATGCTTGGTTCGGTAAGCATATAAGTTAGATACAGGTTATTCGCATGAGCACTTCGTCAAAAAAGAACTTGGCCCAATACGAGCGTCTGGCGGGTACGCTGCGTGACCGCATCGCCGCCGGCACCTACGCACGCGGAGACAAGCTGCCGTCCGAGATGGAGCTCATGGACGAATCGGGGCTGTCGCGCAGCACCGTGCGCCACGCGCTTAAGGTGTTAGTTGACGAGGGCCTGGTGCGCACCGAGCGCGGACGTGGCACCTTTGTGGCCGACACGCCCGCGCTCCACGAGAACAACCTGGTGTTTTCGAGCTATACCAAGCAGGTCGAAGGCCGGGGCATGAAGCCCACCACGCGCACGGTGGACTCGGGCT
The DNA here is from genome assembly GCF_003471985.1 of Collinsella sp. AM15-2. Classification (NCBI taxonomy): domain Bacteria; kingdom Bacillati; phylum Actinomycetota; class Coriobacteriia; order Coriobacteriales; family Coriobacteriaceae; genus Collinsella; species Collinsella sp. AM15-2. Next base: position 10,082 of record NZ_QRKO01000026.1, read on the forward strand.
TTGCCAAAGCAATGGGCAGCGTGGCCAAGTTCTTTGACGCTACCGTGGGCAGCAAGCTTGTCAAACTTGTCCGCCTGCGTTACCTGGACGATGCGCCACTGTGCCTGGAGACCACCTATCTACCACCGAGCTTTGAAGCACTCATCGATCGCGATATCAACGGTTCGCTCTACGCCACGCTGCGCCAAGAATTCCATCGCGCGCCGGCACAGGGGCATAAGACCTTTGAGGTGTGCTACGCCTCGCAAAACGAGGCGTTTTTGCTCAACGTTGAGCGCGGGCAGGCACTGATCCTGATCACCGACTACGTCTACGACACCGACGGCCGCCCGCTGCACATCTCCAAGCGCATCCAACGCACCGACCGCGCCAAATACACCGAGCCCATCGGCTAACCGGCCAAAAAGGGACAGGTTTGGGGAGGTCGGGGAACCAGGTCGGCTTGGGTTGGTTGGGTGTGCGCTCGGCTAGGACCAGCTCCATCCAGCACATGTCGTACCAGCGGCCGAACTTTTGCGCGCAGCGGTCGAAGGCACCCACCAGGCGATATCCCATATGGGCATGGAAGTCCTGGCTGTTGTGCGTCAGGTACTCATCGTCCTTGTCGTGCGGCACGGCAATGAGCGCGCACATGTTGGTGATGCCCATCGCGATCAGGCACTGCTTAAGCGCATCGTGCAGCTTGCGGCCCAGCCCGCCGTGGCGCACGTCGCGCGCCAGGTAGATCGACGTCTCGACCGACCAGTCATAGGCCTCGCGGCTGTTGAGCGGACTCACATAGGCATAACCTACCGGACGCCCGTCCAGCTCCATCACCAGATACGGATAGCGCTTGAGTGTGCGCTCGATGCGCCCAGCGAACTCCTCAACGCTCGGCACCTCGTATTCGCAGGTAATCGCCGTCTGGCGCACATACGGCTCATAGATGGCAAGCAACGCCGGCGCATCATCGGGCGTCGCCAGGCGAATCGTCGGCTCGGACATCTCGGTCATACAGCCCTTCTCCCTCAAAAGCAAAGGCCGCCCCGCGCCAAACCCAGGCGCAAGGCGGCCCTCCTCGTCACATCAACCTACAGAACCGCCGCCAACGCGTCGATATCCTCCTGCGTCGTGGCCCAGCTGGTGCAAAAGCGCACCACCGTGTGGGTCTCGTCGTACTTTTCCCAGTACTCGATCGAGGCGTGCTCGCGAATGCGCGCCATGTCCTCGTTGGGCAGAATCACAAACTGCTGGTTGGTGGGCGTCTCCAAGAAGAACTGGTAGCCGCGCTCGTGCAGCACGCGACGAAGCGCCTGCGCCGTCTCAATCGCCTGGCGGCCAATCTCAAAATACAGGCCATCGGTAAAGAGCGCCTCAAACTGGACGCCCGTTAGGCGACCCTTGGCCAACAGCGCGCCGTGCTGCTTAATGCGCGGAATGGGATGCGCCGGAGCGTGCATGCCACAAAACACCACGGCCTCGCCGCAAAGCGCGCCACACTTGGTGCCGCCGATGTAGAACACGTCGCACAGCTGCGCCAGCTCGGGCAGGGTAATGTCGCACTCATCGGCTGCCAGCGCATAGGCCAGTCGGGCGCCATCCACAAACAGCGGAATCTCGCGCTTCTGGCACACCGCGTGAATCGCCGCGAGCTCGGCCTTGGAGTACAGCGTGCCGTACTCGGTCGACAGGCTCACGTACACCGCGCCCGGAAACACCGTGTGCTCGTAGCTCTCGTTTTCGTAGAACACCTGGATATAATTCTCGAGATCCTCGGCATGCATCTTGCCCTCGTAGCCGGGGATGGTGAGCACCTTGTGGCCGCCAAACTCGATGGCACCCGCCTCGTGGCAGGCGACGTGGCCGGTCTCGGCGGCAACGACGCCCTCGTAGGGCGCGAGCAGCATGTCGATCACCGTCGCGTTGGCCTGCGTGCCGCCTACCAGGAAAAATACGTCGGCATCGGGTGCCTGACAGGCCTCACGAATGAGCTGCTTGGCACGCTCGGTGTGTGCATCGGTACCGTAGCCGGGCTGCGGCTCCATATTGGTGTCGACGAGCGCCTGCAGCACTGCCGGATGTGCGCCGTGGGAATAGTCGTTGTTGAACGCGAGCATGGTAATCCTCTCTAGCCGGGCACGAGCCCGATGATTCAGATGGGGCTATTGTACGCCGCCCGGATAAGCAATGCGCGCGGCAAGGCACTCAAGCGCCAGCACCAAGGCAAAGCCGCAGCTCACGTCACTCAAAAAGTGCGCACCGATCACGATGCGACCAAAGGCGACGAGCGCCGCAACCACAGCGGCGACCCAAAAGACCACGCGGCGGCGCGACGGCTTTTCCTTAAAGGCCGCCGCGGGAAGCCCGGCGAGCATAAGGCCGATCGCCGCGTGCGCCGTGTGTCCGCTCGCAAACGACTTAAAGCCGTCCTTGATCACGCCGGCGGCGATATAGGCCCACTTGTCGGGGTTGCCGATCACCCACCACGGCTGAAAATTGAGCCCCGGCGTGACCTCGATCACGCGCATGCGCGGGCGCGACCACAGCGGCTTGACGATCACGTTGAGGATAATGGCCTGAACGACCCACACGGCAAGCACCATCAACGCCCAGCGCGTGAGCTCGTCGGGATCGGTGTCGCGTGTGAGGCGATAGACGATAAGGTTGGCAACGATGACCAGCGCAAACGTCAGCACCAACTGAGCCGCGATGAGTTTGCCGCCGACCCGCAGGGACGAAACGATCTCGTAGCCGGCCAGGCCAACGTTGACAAGGACGCCGAGCACGGCGAGCCATTTGCTCCCTCTGGAATCGGGACGCACCGCGCGCACGAGCATAACGCCCGCAACGCTCGCCGTCAGCTCGAACGGCAGCTCGCCGGCGGCCTCGATAAAGCGACCGTACATGCTGCCGATGTTGAACAGCGCGGTCGAGATCTGGTAATCGAAGAAGCTGCCCACGCCCAGACAAAGGCACAGGACAACCGCGATAATGGCGACATCTTTCTTATAGATGTATCCGAACATGCTTTCCTTTCGATGGGGCTGAAATCAATCTGCGAGATGGCGGGGCAAAGATGACTTCGTCCCGCCACATCCCCTACTTGTTAGTCGTCGTCGCTCGCACCCAACTGCTGCAACAGCATGAGTGCCGCGGCCACGGGGCCGGTACCGTCGTTGGCGTCGAGACCGCGACCCAGGCCGCTGCCCGCGCCGGCGCCCGCCTTGTAGGGCACCGACAGTTTGCGGCTCTTGGGGAAGTTCACCGCGCCATAGCGGGTCTTTAGCTCAAAGGCCACCTTCTTGGGCACGTCGACGCCCAAAAACGTGATGCGACCGCCGCTGAGCGTGACGCTCTCGAGCCCCAGGCGCTCGCCGCGAATGCGGATTCGTGCGCGATTGAACAGGTTGAGTCCTGCCAACGGCAGCTCGCCATGCGCGGCCTCGGTCTCTTCCTGCACCTCATCGATGCTCTCCAGGTCCTCGGCCGCTGCGAGCTTACGGTACACGAGCACGCGCTGATCCACCGCCGGCAGGTACTCCTCGGACAAGAAGTAGTCGGCCGGCAGGTTAATGCCCACGCTCGCCGCCTCCACGCCGGCATCGTCATCGCCGCGCGCCTCGGCTACCGCCTGGCCCAGCATCTGCGTAAACAGGTCAAAGCCCACGCTCGACAGGTTGCCGTGCTGCTCGGCGCCCATAAGCGAGCCGGCACCACGGATCTCCAGGTCGCGCATGGCGATGCGCATGCCGCTGCCCAGGTCCTGGAACTCGGAAAGTGCGGTCAGGCGCGCTGTCGCCTCCTCGGTGAGTGGTAGCTCGCCCGGGAACATAAAGTACGCGTAGGCCTGCGTGGCAGAACGGCCCACACGGCCCTTGAGCTGGTAGAGCTGCGCCAGGCCCAGACGCTGCGAATCCTCGATGATCAGCGTGTTGGCGGTCGCGTTGTCGATGCCGCTCTCCACGATGGTCGTGGCGATGAGCACGTCGATCTTTTTGGTCGCAAACTCGATCATCACGTCCTCGACCTCGCGCGGGCTCATCTTGCCGTGCGCCACGCCCACGCGCGCCTCGGGCGCGGCCTCGTGCACGCGCGCCACGGCGTCGTCGATGGTCTTGACGCGGTTGGACACGTAATACACCTGACCGCCGCGGCCCACCTCCAGGCGAATCGCCGCGCTCACCACATCGGGGTCGTACTCCCCCACGTGCACGATCACGGGACGACGCCCAGTCGGCGGCGTCGTGATCAGGCTCATGTCGCGCACGCCGCTCGTGGCCATCTGCATGGTTCGCGGAATAGGCGTTGCCGAAAGCGTGAGCACGTCAATCTGCTCGCGCAGGTTCTTGAGCTGCTCCTTGTGCTGCACGCCAAAGCGCTGCTCCTCGTCGATGATCACCAGGCCCAGGTTCTTGGGGTTCACGTCGGCCGAAAGCAGACGATGCGTGCCGATGAGCACGTCGATCGTGCCCTCGGCAAACGCCTTGAGCGCGCGCTTTTGCTGCGCCGGGGTGCGGAAGCGGCTGAGCACTTCGACCTCGAGGCCAAACGGGGCAAAGCGCTCAAAGAACGTCTCGTAGTGCTGCTGGGCCAGAATGGTCGTGGGGCAGAGCACCATGACTTGGCGGCCGGAGTCCACGCACTTAAACGCCGCGCGCAGGGCAACCTCGGTCTTGCCAAAACCCACGTCGCCGCACAGCAGGCGGTCCATGGGCTTGGGCGCCTCCATATCGGCCTTAATGTCGGCGATGGCCTCCAGCTGGTCGCGCGTCTCGTCGTAAGGAAAGCTCTCCTCCATCTCGATCTGCTCGGGCGTGTCAGGCGGGCAGGCGATACCCGCGATTGATGAGCGGCGCGTATACAGGTCGACCAGGTCAAACGCCAGCTTTTTGGCGTTCTTGCGCGCCTTGTTGGTGGCGCGCGTCCAGTCGGCTGTGTTGAGCCTGGTCAGGCGCGGTTTGTCGCCGTCGGGGCCAACATAGCGCGTGATGCGGTCGACCTGCTCGAGCGGCACGTAGAGCTTGTCGCCGTCGGCATATTCCAGCAAAAAGTAGTCGCGCTCTTTGCCGCCCACTTCCTGACGCGCAATCTCGCTAAAGAGTGCGATGCCATGCGTTGCGTGCACCACGTAGTCGCCCGGCTTAAACGGGAAGGTGATCTGCGTAATGTCCACCTTGCGGCGGCTGCGCGCGCGGTTGGCATCCATACGGGCGTTGAGGTCGGCGATCGAGAACACGGCCAGGTTGGCATCGGGCACCACCACGCCCTGCGGCAGGGCGGCATCGACAAAGGTCACGCGCCCGCGCGAGATGGTGGGCACGGCGGCACCGGCGGCAGCCTGGGCCGCGCCCGCCCCGAGCGAGCGGGCGGTGAGGGCG
>NZ_QRKO01000026.1:15448-24687 GCF_003471985.1 Collinsella sp. AM15-2
AGCGAGCGGGCGTTGAGTGCGTCGGCCTTACGCTCGCGAATGGAAGCGTGGGCCTCCTGGCGTGCGGCACGGTCGGCGGAATCCGCCGCTGCCACGCGCACGCGGTCGCCGATAGCGCCGGCATTTTCGGGCGCCGCGGTCAGCGATTCCTCAAAGGTAATGCCCTCGTCGCCAAAGGTGAGCTCCATCGACTCACGCGCGCCGCGGTCGGGAATGGCAAACACGCAGGCATAGCGCTTGCCCACGACCTCCTGGATGCGCGTCATAAAACGGTTGTCCGAGCCTGCGATGGCAGGCTGCTCAATCTTGAGCTCGGCCGTCACCGCGCCGCCGGCACGAATGAGGCTTACGTAGTTCAGGCGCTGCTGGGCACCAAAATCGAGCTGTTGAGCGCGCACGTACAGACCGTCCAGGCGGTCAATCCCCGCCTCGCCGGCACGGGCCTCGATATCCTCGTAGGCACGCAGGCAGTCGTCGAACAGCGAGCGCGGCTCGGATAGAACCACGAGCGCCTTGCCGCTCACGTGCGCCAGCGGGCTTACGGTCTGGCCGTACATCACCGGCAAAAAGCGGTCGAGCTCGGGCGTGACGATACGCGCATCCACCATCTCGAGCAGCGCTGCCAGCTTGCTATCGTCCTGGCTGGCGCGATAGAGCGCCACATGCATGTTGTGGACGGCCTCGTCGGTAAGCGCCAACTCGCGGCACGGGAAGATCTCGATACTGTCCTCGTTGCCGATGGTCTGCCCCGTGGAGCTCACCATGCGGCGGATGCGGTCGATCTCGTCGCCAAAAAACTCAATGCGCACGGGTGCCTTTTCCTGTGCGGGGAACACCTCGACGGTGTCGCCGTGCACGCGGAACAAGCCGGGCGCGTCGGCGGCGCCGGCATTGGTGTAGCCCATGCCCACCAGGCGATGCGGCACCTCGTCAAAAGGAATCTCCTCGCCCACCGCAAAAGTGGTGGACTCCCAGTAGCGGCTCTCGACCGGCGGCACACAGCGCAGCAACGCACGGGCCGAGGCAACCATGATGCAGTTGTCCCCGCGCACGATGCGCCCCAGAGCCTCGCAGCGCTGCGCCACCACGGCGTCGTCGGGCGCCTGTTCGCGCCACGGATAGTCCTTGCGCTCGGGAAAGCGGCACACGTGTGCCAGGCCCACGTAGGCGGCAAGGCTACGCGCGGCGCGATCAGCCGCATCCTCGCCACTCACGATATAGACCGTCGGGCGCGGACGACGCGCAAACTGGGCGGCCGCCATAAGCGTGCGGCCCGACTGCGACACAGCCAGCGTCACGTCCTCGCCAGCATCGAGTCCGGCCTCGACGGTCTGCAGTGCCTCGGCAGTGTAGAGCTGCGCGGCTATACGGTGAATGAGCATGCTGTTCCTCCGGCATTGCAACGCCAAAAGCCCGCCGGGGCAAGCTCGGCGGGTCGTACGTCAAATACATTGTCTGTCATGGTAACGCATGGAGAGGACTCCGGCTCAAGGGCAAACCCAGCCCCGCAAAAAACGCCAGACGAAAATGCATTCCGCCCTACCCCGCCACGCGCACGCTGGGACACAAATCCGCCAGCGGACACTCGTCGCACTTAGGCTTGCGGGCGTCGCAGACCTCGCGGCCAAAGGTGATCCACTGGTGGTTGACCGACTCCCAATACTCGTGCGGCAAAATCTTGAGCAGATCTTGCTCGGTCATGAGCGGCTCCTTGGCATGCGTCTTGGGGCTCAGCATCAGGCGGTGCGCGATGCGGTTGACGTGTGTATCGACCGCGATGCCCTCGACAATGCCAAACCCCACGTTGAGCACGATGTTCGCCGTTTTACGCCCCACACCCGGCAGTTTGACGAGCTCCTTCATGTCAGCCGGCACCTCGCCACCGTAATCGGCGACGATCATCTGCGCGGCCTCCACGGCGTGTTTGGCTTTGCTCTTGTAGAAGCCGAGCGACTTGATGGTGTCCGCCACGTCAGCCACGCTCGCCCCGGCCATGGCCTCGGGCGTGGGCCACCGGGCAAACAGCCGCGGCGTCACCTTGTTGACCTGCATATCGGTCGTTTGCGCCGAAAGCAGCACCGCGATCAGCAGGCGGAAGGGATTCTCGTGGTCCAAAAAGCACTCGACCGGGCCATAGCGACGGTTGAGGCGCTCACACACTTCGATGGCGCGCTCGCGTTTGGCGGCATTGGTCTCGCGTGGCATAACGACTCCTTGGCTCAACGGCACAACAAACCTATAGGCACGATTGTCCCACGTATGGGGTCGTTATGCCTCCAAAAATGCACCGGTCTGGCGGCTCCACAGGCTTGCATACTCGCCGCCTGCCTCGACCAGTTGCGCATGCGTGCCGTCCTCGACGATCTCGCCGTCCGCCAGCACCACAATGCGGTCGAGCGCCGCCACGGTGGACAGGCGGTGCGCCACCACAATGGAGGTGCGGCCGCGCATCAGGTTCTCGAGCGCCTCCTGCACCAGCGCCTCGGACTCGCTATCGAGGGCAGACGTCGCCTCGTCGAGTACCAGAATCGGCGCGTCGGTGAGGATGGCACGGGCAATGGCCACGCGCTGGCGCTGGCCGCCCGAAAGCTTGACGCCGCGCTCGCCCACCATGGTGTCAAAGCCATGGGGCAGGCGGTCGATAAACTCCAGGGCATTGGCCAGGCGCGCCGCCTCACGAATTTGCTCGTCGGTGGCGTCGGGGCGGCCGTAGGCGATATTCTCGCGAATGGAGCGGTGGAACAGCAGCGCCTCCTGTGGCACGTAGGCCACCTGACGGCGAAGGCTCTGCTGCGTACAGCGCGAGACGTCTTGACCGTCCACGAGCACGCGGCCGCCCTGTACGTCGTCCAGGCGCAGCAGCAGTTTGGTGAGCGTCGTCTTGCCCGAGCCCGATTTGCCCACCAGGCCCACGCGCTGGCCCGCCGCCACATGGAGCGTCAGATCGTCGAACACGCTCTCGCCCGCCGCAGCATCACGGTATGCAAAGCTCAAGTGCTCAAAATCAATCGCGCCCTCGCCCACCTTAAGCTCGGGGGCATTCTCGTCGTCCGCCACCAGACGTGGCTCGTCCAGTACGCGCGTCATCTCGGCCGCATCGCCCAGCGCGCGGTTAATGCGCTGCATCATGGAGCTTACGTAGTTCAGACGCATGGTGAGGTTATAGGTGTAGGTAAAGATCATGACGAGCGAGCCGGCCGAGATACCAAACCACGCGTTGCCGCCCGCCACGAACACACTCACCACGGCCATGGTGATGACGATAAGGCCCGAGGTCGTAAAGTTGCGCTGCATCATGGCGTGCATCGAGACCGTCTCGGCGTCGCGCGCGGCACGATCGGCGGCGTCGAACAGATCGCGTTCAAAGTCCTCGCGCCCGCAGGTCTTGACGGCCAAGATGTTCGTGACCGCGTCGGACAGCACGCCCGAGAGCTTATTCTGCGCGGCGGACGTCGCGGCCGAAAGCGGCATGATGCGCTTGTACATAAGCCAGACAAACGCAATGTAGACAACCATGATGCCCACCAGGATCACGGTAAATGTGGGCACCACCGGGGCGAGTGCCGCCACCGTGCAGACGACCGAGGTGATGGTGGGGATGAGCGAATACACCGTCACGTCGACCAGACCCGTGTAGCCGCTCATAAAACGACTCGTCTGGCTCACGAGCGATCCGCCAAAGCGGCTGGTGTGAAATGTCATGGATTGATTGGAGAGCGTGTCAAAGCACAGGCGCGCCAGGTGATAGTTGCCCGCAATCTCGAGCTTGTAGACGGTGTAGTCCTGCAGCTTGGAGAGGATTTGGCCCACTAGGTTAACGAGCACCAGCGCCAGAATGTAAGGGCCAAAGACCTCAAACACCTGGTCACCCGCCACGGGGCCGGCCTGAACGCGGTCAACGATAAGGGCCATCACGTAGGTGTTGGCAAACGTGAGCAAAAAGATGTAGCCCGCCGACGAGAACACCGAGAGAAAGACGATCAGCGGCTGTGTGCGCGTGACGTCCCAAAAACGCTGCAGCGTGCGGCGAACGGTGGAGCGTTTGAGCGGGCTGGTGCTTCTCTGAGACATGGTCTTCCTTTCGCGTCTGATAGGGCGAAAGGCCATTGTTGCACATTGAAGTGCGCTTTAGGCAAGTGCGACGCGAAAGCGCCGCGCCCCGCGCCTGCGCAGACGCCCCGCCGCCAGGCGCAGTTAGCCCTCGTCTTCTTGCCCTGCAAGCAGGCCCGCGGACGTGAGCCCCAAGACCTCGTCGGCCTCCTCGGCATCTTCCAGCGCGTCGATATCCTTGAGCTTGCGCTCCATAACGTTGGTGCGCGTGGTGATGATGCCCTCGACCGTTTTGCCCGCGGTCTCAATCTGCTGTTGGGCGCGACGCAGCGCCGCCTGATAGCGCGGCAGCTCGGCCTTGACGGCGGAAAGCACGCGCAGCACGTCGTCGGTACGTTTTTGCAGCCTAAACGTCTGGTAGCTCATCTGCAGGCTGTTGAGAATGGCGGCCATGGTGCTAGGACCGGCTACGTTGACGTGATAGTCGCGGCCCAGGGTCTCGATAAGCCCGGGGCGTGTGACGACCTCAGCGTACAGGCCCTCAAACGGAACGAACATGATGCCAAAGTTGGTCGTTGCCGGCACACTCAGGTACTTCTCGCAAATGTCCTTGGCCTCGCGTTTCACCATCGCATCGAGCGTCTTGCGCGCAGCGGCGGCGGCCTCCGCGTCGCCCGACTCCTGGGCGTCGAGCAGATGCTCATACGCATCACCCGGGAATTTGGAGTCAATCGGCAGCAGCACGGGATCGCCCTCGTCTACCGGCAGCTTGACGGCAAACTCAACGCGCTCCGAGGCGCCAGGCTTGGTGGCAACGTTTTCCAGATACTGGTCGGGCGTAAGGATGTCCGCCAGGATCGCGCCCAGCTGCACCTCGCCCAAAATGCCGCGCGCCTTGACGTTACCCAGCACGCGCTTAAGGTCGCCCACGCCAGTGGCGATAGATTGCATGTCGCCCAGGCCCTTGTACACGGCCTCGAGCTGGTCGCTCACCTGCTTAAACGATGCAGACAGACGGTCGTTGAGCGTGCGAGAGAGCTTCTCGTCCACCGTCGCGCGCATCTGATCGAGCTGCACGTTGTTGTCTTTGCGGATGGCGCCCAGCTGAGCATCGACCGTCTCGCGCACCTTGTCCAGGCGATGCTCGATGCCCTCGCGATTGGCGCCGAGCTGTTGGGCCGTCTCACGGCGCAGGTCATCCATCCGGTCACCAGCTTGCGAGAACTCGCGTGCGATGACCAGGTAACGTTGCTGCTCCACGGCCGCATCGGTCGTCTGCTGCTGCGCGATGGCGTTTGCCGTGCGGCGTGTTTCGGCCAGCGCGACGTTCAGGGCATCGAGCGCGTTGTTGGCCTGCTCGAGTGCTGCCAGCGTTTCCGCGCTACTGTCGCCACGCTCCCGCAACTCGGCACGAAGGCCCTTGAGCTGCAGGGCACAGGCCGCAGCGACCCCCACCGCCACCAAAGCAATCACAATAAGTGCAATATCAATTGCAGACATAAACTCCGCCCAACAAACCCAATCGATCATCAATCAAAACCGCGATCAATCTTACCCCGCCACACACACGGATCACTCACTGCCTTGCAGACAAATTTCTCTTAGAGCCGCGGACGCTAAAACGCTAGCTCTCCCAGCCGGCGCGGATGGTTGTTATGACGTCACCCAGGCGCTGGCCCAGGGCCGCTAGATGTTGGAGCACCTCGTTGGGCGATGCACCGTTGAGGATGCACGTGAGGGCATACGACGCCAGAAAGATGGCCGCAAGCCCCAACGGGACGAGCACGATCATCGCCAAGGTGCGCAGGCGCTGGCCCACGCGGCGACGACGCGCACGACGCTTGTCGAACGCGAGCTCCTGCGCATATGAATCTTGCTGTACGGAATAGGCCTCTGGTGCCGATTCGCACCCGGGCACAGCTGCAGGTACAGCAGCGGGCACGACATTTTGCGCAAAGGGCTGGACTGCCGCCCCTTGCATTTGTATCTCCATGAGTCGTTGCTGCTGACGCAGCATGCGCTCAGCTTGTTGCTGCGGAGTCTCAAGAAACAGATCCATGCTGGCCTCCAAAATCGGAGCATTCGACGCTTACGACCAGCATCCCGCACCGCCATGACCGCGACAACGCAATCGCCGGCAATAGCCACAAAGTTTCTTTTGCTCAAAAGCTGTCGAAAAGCTCAACAACTCCCCTACCAGCACTTTCTCTGAGCTTTTTTCGCCAACAATCTTTTGGCCTTCCGCCCTTACGCCAACTGACCAAAATCTAACCAATAGCTTGACGAAAATTGTGGAGACCGGGACCCCACAAAAACGTGCCGCCCCAAAAAGGGGCGGCACACAAACTTTTTTATCAGCCTTTCTGTAGCGAGCACGCAACGACCCGAAGCCGGAGCGCGGGGCGGGGAAATACCTTTGCCTCGCGCGACCCTGCGGAGCCGTGAGCGAGAGGGAAAGGTATTTCCCCGCCCCGCGCTCCGCAGCAGCCAGCGCCAAGCGCTAGTAGTTCACCACTTGCTCCTCAAAGTACGCCTTGGGGTGGTTACACACCGGGCACACCTCAGGTGCCTCGGCACCAACGTGCAGATGTCCGCAGTTCAGGCACTTCCACACCTTCACGCCCTCGCGCTCAAACACCTCGCCCGACTCGATGCGCTCGACGAGCTTGTTGTAGCGCTCCTCGTGGGCCTTCTCGACGGCGGCGACACCACGGAACTTTGCGGCAATCTCGGCAAAGCCCTCTTCCTCGGCGGTCTTGGCAAACTCGTCGTACATCGTGGTCCACTCGTAGTTCTCACCCGCGGCGGCATCGCGCAGATTGTCCAGGGTATCGGGGACGGCGCCATCGTGCAGATACTTAAACCACAGTTTGGCGTGCTCGGACTCGTTGCCAGCCGTCTCGGCAAAGATGTTCGAGATCTGAACGTAGCCGTCCTTCTTTGCCTTGGAGGCATAGTAGCGATACTTGGTGTGTGCCTGGGACTCACCGGCAAAAGCGGTCTCGAGGTTCTTCTTGGTTTGGGAATTCTCAAAATCCATAGGTGTACTTCCCTTCAACGCATGCCGCCCGTAGGCTTCGAGCGGCCTCGTCTTTAGGATGCCCTCATGTCGGAAATCTAAACCTTACAATCCTGTTCTTCAGATTTCCACGGGCTAAATGCTCAGCCAGCGATCGCCCTCGGCTCGGCAAAAGCCCTCACGCTCCAGGTCGGTCAGAATGCCCGCGACAAGCTCGCGCTCGACCGGCCCGCGCCCAGCCGCCGCTTCCATATCGTTAACGCCCACCACGGCATCAGCAAGCGTAATCCCCGCCGGTTGGCCATCGCGCGCTGCCAGCAACATGCGCACGATATGCGCGCGCTTTTGGCGACGTGAGCCCTCAAACTTTGATTGACGGCTATAGCCCGCCGAGCGCCTGGACGGATTGGGCAACGTCTTTTTTAGATATGCGCCGTAGTCCAGCAACGCGTAATACCACGCGCGCGGCGTGTCGGCATCATCGAGCGGCACGGCAAAGGGAGCGATCTCGTCGGTCGCCGCACCGGGGACCGCCGGACAGGCCGCCTGAATCAGCGGCACCAGCTCGCGGTCGGGAACAGCCGGTACATCGGGAAAGAAGTGATGCAGAAAGACCGTGCGCACGTTGGTCTCCAGATACACGCCTGGAAGGTCAAACGCAAACGACCGGATACCTTGCGCCGTTGCCGGGCCAATACCAGGCAGAGCGACCAAGTCACGCGTCTCACGCGGAAACTCACCGTCCCAGTCCTCCACAACGCGCTGAGCGGCCTTGTGGAGCGCCAGAGCGCGTCGGTTGTAGCCCATGCCCTGCCAAGCGTCCAAAACATCGGAAGGCGCGGCTTGGGCAAGCGCCTGCACGGTCGGAAAGCGATCGAGCCACGCCGGCATACGCGTCTCCACGCGTGGCACCTGTGTTTGCTGCAACATGACCTCGGAAAGCCAAATGATGTACGGATCGCGCGTGCGGCGCCACGGAAGGTCGCGATAACGCAGGACCCCTTCCGAACGAATCATCGAACGAAAGGGGTCCTGAATCATATCTATGCTCCTTATGCGGCGCTATTCCTCCCGGCATGTATACGCACAGGTGGCGTACTCGGGAAACGCTTCGCGGTCGGCGAACTTGGGATCGACGGCCGGGAACTGGCGGTGAGCGACGATGTCGCCGAGCGAAACGGAATCGAGGTAGTCGCGCATCAATGCTTGAGCTCCGGCCCACAGGGGATGATAGCAGCACGTGCCCATGCGCGCACAGTCGCCATCGGGTGCGGTGCAATCATTCATAACCATAGGGCCCTGAACGGCCTCGACGACCTGACGAATGGTAACGTCGTCCGGACTGACCTTGAGACGCATGCCACCGTGGACGCCACGCAGGCTCTCCACAATACCGGCCTGGACCAAACCGTGCTGAATCGAGCGGGCAAACGAATACGGGACATTGACCTCTTCGGCAGCGGTGCGAACAGAAAGCAAACGCTCCGGATCCTCGGCAAGCATCGCCAACATACGAAGGGCGTAATCAGTCTTCCTCGATATGTCCATTTTTCCCCTTTCAAGGAATACGAACAGCTCGAACGAGCTCCGAGGCCGAGCTTGTGTCGAGACGCTAAATGACCGCAGGACATCCAAATGGTAAATCGGATATCCACTGAATGCCGCGCTTGGAGCGAAATGCATCAGATGCGGCCTACAGTTCAATTTAGTATAGCCTAACCCCCTGTCTCGTTGAACAGGTGTTGCGCAACAAAGCTGTTGTTCAGACAAATATACTTATTAGATTTTACTTGCGTTCCCGAAGGGGCGGGGATTCTGGGCGAAGATGCGCCAGGGCGATCGTTCTATCGAAACAAAGTGCATCAAACGCAAAAAGCCACGTCCGAAGACGTGGCTTTAATTGCGTTGGCGGGAAGTACGGGGCTCGAACCCGCGACCTCCGACGTGACAGGCCGGCGCTCTAACCAAACTGAGCTAACTCCCCAGGCAGACGTTCGCGTTTGTTTCCGCTCGCGTGCGCTGCGGGGATTAGTATACACAGAAGTCTGTCCGGCGCGCAACAACTTTTTTGAAAAAATTTTTCGGTCCCTCCGGGAGGGTCTCCGGGGCTGGGGGCGGGGGTTAAGTTTGCTGCTCTACAGTCCTGCGCAAGACGGAAAGCACATTAAGT
>NZ_QRKO01000027.1:0-20809 GCF_003471985.1 Collinsella sp. AM15-2
AGGCAACACCAATAACAATCACTAATCACAAGTGATTTGTGATTAATTACTCAATATGCAGAGCAGGTATTTGAAGGAAAACACATCTCATTTCGAATTACAACTAATTGCTCTCTTTTATCTGAAGAAATGGTTAAATTCTTCTTCGATTCTGGGCATGAATTCTATTTGTTAATCAGTCTTGACGGGCCGCAGCAAATCCATGATAAGTCTAGGCATTACGCTAATGGCAAGTCCTCATACCAAACAGTTATAGACAATGTTCATATGGTTTTAGACAGCCATCCTGAACGCAACAAATATGTTCATTTTAATGCCGTAGTCGACACGAACAACATCTATAAAACAGTCTCTTCCTTTATAAATGATAAAGATATCGAAGATTGCGATGTTCAATTCAACTACCTGGAACGCAACGGACGTATCGCCCCCTACAATGACGAGTTCTCAAGTCAGCTAAATTACGCCTTATTTAAAGCAAGAATTATGGATGAGCGCGAAATCGAAAAAGGAAACCGCAACGATAGGCTCGCTTCATATACGCTTGCAAACATCAACCAAAACATAAAGCGATTTGCACCTTCGAACATCCCAGCAAAAGCTATACCCGGTGGCCCATGCGAACCAGGGGTTACGCGTCTATTTGTGACAACAGCAGGAGCGCTTCTTCCTTGCGAAAGGGTCAGCGAAACAACGAAGGAAATGTATATCGGCACATTGGATTCAGGATTTGATTTAGGTCAAATTGAAAAGATAATCAATGTTTCAAAGCTGACCAGCGATTCATGTAAAAAATGTTGGGCATTTCAGCTGTGCACCCAATGCATAAAAAGCGCAGATTGCGAAGGAGTAATAAGCCCTGATTACAAGCGAACAGCATGCGACAATTCAAAACGAATTGCCTTTGACCGACTTAATCAGAAAATACTTCGCTTTGAGCTTCATAGACATGAAGTGTCCATTGCAACAGCTCTAAAAAGGAACAAGCGATAAAAATCATGAAGACAATCGGACTTATATCTTTCACAAGAGCTGACTATCCTCTTCTGATTGGATTGCTAGGAAATGGCTACAATATCCGGGTATCAACGCCATGCGGCATTCTACCGGACGGCCTAGATGTCGCCAACCTTGTTAATTGCAAGGAAATTGGCATAAGAAATCGAATTAACTATGTAACGACAATCGATGAATCAGACCTGGTTGTCGTTTTATCGACGAAAGAAAGCGCCGCAGGACTCGTAGAATTTAGTAAACACGCTGAAACCTACGCTCATTCTGTAAATAAGACGGTTGTCAGCCAACTCGCCGCTGAACGAATCGAGTCTAGCAAAAGCGACATGCAGGAATTAGCCCTGATACCAAAAATTGTTGTCGGGAATCTATATACACCCGCCAATTCAACAATAACGTTCAGTAGCATCGTTAGCGAGATGAGAAAGCACCATCCCAATCTATGCGCGTTGAGCTTCAATCCTTTAAATGAAATCTGGGGCTGCAACACCCTTAGTTTTGATGGTGGCCAATCTGCCGTCATCAAAATGAATGAGCAGATCAACCTCATCATTGAGAATGATAAATCCGACCTAGCTCTATTAGAGACGCCCAATGTGCTTATGAAATACAACGACCACATTTTCGGAGATTACGGATTGGGGTCGATTGCTGCATGTCGAGCTTTCTGCCCTGACTTAGCCATTATCAATATCCCATACACGATAGCCGACTACGACATAATGCTAGGGCTCATGCCCGTAATTGAAACGCTTACGCAAGCAGAGATAGTTCAATTTGAAATTACAAACGAAGTACTTGACGCCACAGAGGGGTTGGAGACGCATGAATTTCAAATAAGCTATTCATCTAGCGATAAAGCTATTCAAGCAGCAAGAGAACTTCGACTAAGAGGAATACCCAGTTTCTCAGCCAGCTTAGATCCAGAAGAATCATTACTATGCTGCAAGACAATCGAGGACGAGTTGTTTGATTTCGATCTTGGGGTACTGAAATGACAGCATATTGTAAAGATGAAACCATCTACGCAGAAATCGAAAAAGCAATAAGCAATATTAGAGATTTGGATTTGACTCAATTTGATCAAGATCTAAGAAATCAACGATTGACCAATTCCCCATTCAGCTTGTCCTCATCGGATCTAGTTCGACTGCTAATTTTTCTTGAAAGCAGGTTTTCTGTTTACGTTGAGTACTCGTCGATTGAAAACATAGGGTTCAACAGTGTTGAGGAGGTGAAGAAGGTAATAGAACAGTCAGAAACAATCGAACAATGAAAGGCAAATCATGAGAAGTATTCGACCATTTAACATGCATGCAGTAAATAGCGTCATTCATTTTATTAGAAATTGCCCATGCGGTTATTGCAGCTGCATGTACTGCAACGTACTGCGTAATTCTCCGCACGAAGCAGAAGTCGGTTCCAATGCGATTGAGGCGATGACGCGTGGTGGCTACTGGTCCTAAATCGAGCAAGACAGCTACAAACGAATATCGAATCTCAATTGAAGGTAACCCTTATCCGCATGCTCTAGCTCTCACCAACCCAGTGGGAGACAACCTCAACATCAAAAGACATGGGTTCACGGGTCCACTAGGACAGCTATTGAGTCTTAAATACACCGTTTATGACGATACAAATGAAAAGCTCTTTACTGTCGTCGACGGTGGCTTTAGTAACATGCCCAGGGTTGCGCTCGTCATCGAACACAAGGAAGTTGCGGTGTTCGATTATGGCCTAAACAGACTTGAGATGAAGTGCATAACGAACATACCGAATTACTCAATAAAAGGTAACTTCCTTTTTGGAGATTACGATATATTCAGCCAACGGGAAGTGAGGGTATCTTCAGTTACCGTTCTTCAATGTGATAAACAATCGTGCTTTAGCATACAGGTTTTGGATAAAGCCGAATTAGCTGCCGCAATTGGCATACCCACAGCCATTGCCCTTCTTAGAGCTCGCATTGAAGAGCATCTCGAATAACTCGCAAATAGCAGTTGGTAGCAACGTTCAGGAGCTAGATAGTTTTTCTGGCTCCTGAAACTGTATTACATAGTCTGCAAATTGTTCAAAACCATGTCCATGATCCGCAATGATGACGATACGCTCTTTCATCTCCTGTGCAACCACCGCCTTCAAAAAGGATATCGAAGCATTATCTAAATTGTTGCAAGGCTCATCCAAAATAATAATAGAATAGCTGCTCAAAAAGGCCCTACAAAGTAATAGAGAAGCCAGTTCTCCGCCAGACAAATTGTGTCCCCTAGTTCCAATGATGGGATTGGCTTCAAATAATTTATCGAGGCTAAAACCCTTCAAAAGATAGATGAGTTTTTCAGAGTCAATATCTACAAGACCATAGTAAAGAGCCTTCCTGAAAGTTCCCCCCATTATCAAATGTCTTTGCGGCATAGTTGCGCAGGGTAGCTGGATTAAAGTCAAGCCATCGAAAATGACAGTAGACTCATTAACACACAGTCTGCCGGCAACTGGCGACAATAATCCATTCAATACTTCCAGAAATGAAGATTTGCCACATGCATTAGGGCCGCTTACTAAAACCAGACAAGGTGCCTGTATCGTGCAATCTGGAATTGTTATCCTCTCATTAGTTTCGCTCGACGAAAACGAGAGACTGATTCCTTTCCAACTAATTCGATCAGCGTGATCGAAGCATATCAAATTAGGTTTTCCAGCTTCCAAAAGACGACGTAATTCCAAGACACGGCGCAACGACCTAAACGACGGTTGAAGCTGAGCCCAACAATTCAGAACAAGAGGAAAAGGAGAATAGCATAGAAGCACAAGTTGATAACTCTGCACCGCAATCCCGACCGTCAGCCCGCGCTTTAACACAAGGAAAATAAGCAGCAGAACTGAAAGCAAGCCAGTAATGATGTTGCCAGCGTTAACTATTTCAGTTGCCAATCTCGCAAAGACACTCTCCTCAACTCGAGAGTTCCTGCAGGCTTTAAGCATCTTTTTATAGCGAAGTAATTCCAAGTTAATTGAACGAGAAATTCGAATGTAAAGTCGACAATTTATTAGTTGGGCTAAATAAGCAGAACCCCTCGCCTGGGCCTCCAATGCCTTTTCGCTCTTAGTCGATAGCTTACTAAGAGCGAACGGATATAGAAGCGAAATAAACAATGCCGAAACACAAACAGGGATCAAAAGCAACAAAGAGATATTAGATAGCGCCACAAACGATGCCAAACCCGTCACTAAGCACGGAAGAAACGCTGTTGTAAATATTCCAATCATCGGCTGTAGGTTCCCAGCCTCTTCAATGCGCGATAACAGGTAGTCACTGTCTTTTGCTAAAACTAAGGGCCGCTCTAAAGCGCGGCGGGCAAGCAATCTATAGAAGCAGTTAGCGCCATCGGAAGCCAATTGCTCCGCATATTTTGATCTGAACAGGTTTGTCACCAGCTCAACTGAGAGCAATACTAGCAGGCCTAACCCAATGTATAAAACGTTACGATAATTAGAGCGAAGCAGGCCATAGTCTATAATCAACGATTCAGCTTTAACAACAGACAGCTCTACCAGGGCAGATAAAATGCAGAGCACCATCAACTTGATTACTGTCGTCTTATTTTGAATAAAAAGCTCTGGCATATGTCCATCCCCTCAACTAATAATTATAGCTAGAAAGATGGCATTTTTATTCTATAGCCTCAAGCAGCACGCCTTGCTGACGTCAAATCTTGTCATTACGAACATGCACCTTAGCGCTTAAGACTCGTGGTCTGCCAGTCAGCTACGATGCGGGCCCATTTCCTGTGCAAATCGCGTTCACGGTCGATGAACATGATGGCAAACGCGATAAACAGCAGCACGCTCGCCACCGCAATGGCGTGCAGGCCCATGCGCTCAATACACCAGTTGCCCAGCACGGCGCCAAACACAAAGGTGAAGATCACGCCAAAGTACAGTACGCCGTTTTCCAAAAAGCCGCGCTTGTGGGTGATGATATAGTCGTCCACGTTTTGCAGGGCGTTGCGCAAGTTGCCGATGCACATGGTCGTGGCGATGCCGTGACCGTGGATCTTGCGGAAGCTCTCGACCTGCATACCGCAGGCAAATGAGGTAAGGCAGTTGGCAAGCAGGTTGAAATCGCCGCCCGGGATAAAGCTCACGCCCAGCAAGATGACGGCTTCAAAGAACACCGTCACCTGACGCCAGTGGATCACGCTGCCAAAACGCTCGTGTACCAGGTCGGCAAGCATAATGCCCACAGCAAACGAAACCACGGGGAAGAAGTAGCGCCCCGCCAGCGCCCAGTTGCCCTCCGAGATGCTTACACCCACGAGCAGGATGTTGCCCGTCTGCGCGTTGGCGAAAACATGATCGCGCCCAATGTACGAATACACGTCCATAAAGCCACCGGCGAGCGCCAAGATAATGCCCAGCTCAATGGACTCCGATATCTGTTTGGCACGCTGCATCGTCGTGCATCCTCCTTGTTGACGACCCTCTCGTGCGTTGGCGGAAACATAGCCGCCGTTCATACTGTAACCCATTGACAACATGGCGTGCGCGCGAGACGGGTTCTTCGACACGGGGATACACAGTCTGGAAACAAACGGCTCCCGCATCGACACGCCGATCCGCCAGCCCATGTACTCCACCAGTCTTTTTAGCCCCGTCCCAAAAAGACTGGTTACAATTACGTGCAGCATACAAACACCGGGAGGGATCGTGGCAAAAAAGCCTCAGCACGCTCAGAACAACCAGCGCAGTCAGCAGGGCAAACAGGGCCAGCAGCAAAGGCGCGGCGGTAAGGCGCAGGGTGGGCACACCACGCACACCCAGGCAGCGCCCTCACGCCCCTGGCGTCCGGGTCGCGATAAGTTCCTCCCCGTCAGCCGCGCCGACATGAACGCGCGCGGCTGGGACCAGTGCGACTTCGTCTACATCTGCGGCGACGCCTACGTGGACCATCCCAGCTTTGGCATGGCCATCGTCAGCCGCGTCCTTGATGCACACGGTTACAAGGTGGGCATTATCTGCCAACCCGACTGGACCGACCCCGCCAGCATCACGGTGCTCGGCGAGCCGCGCCTGGGCTTTCTCGTCAGCGCCGGCAACATGGACTCCATGGTCAACCACTATTCGGTGACCAAGCACCGCCGCCACACCGACGCCTATACCCCTGGTGGCGAGGAGGGGCACCGCCCCAATCGTGCCGTCACGGTCTACGGTAACCTCATCCGCCAGACGTTTAAGGATGCCCCCATCATCATCGGCGGCATCGAGGCGAGCCTGCGCCGTCTGGCCCACTACGACTACTGGCAGGACAAGCTCAAGCGCTCGGTACTACTCGACTCGGGCGCCGACATCCTCATCTACGGCATGGGCGAGCACGCGATCGTCGAGATCGCCGACGCGCTCGACGCGGGACTGCCCGTCGATCAGATCACCTATATCAACGGCACCGTCTACCGCACGGGTTCGCTCGACGAGGTCTACGACTACGACCTGCTGCCCAGCTGGGACGACCTTGCCGCCGACAAGCTCAACTACGCGCGCAGCTTTAACGTGCAGCAGCAGAATATGGACCCCATCACCGGACATCGCCTGGTAGAACCCTACCCCAACAGCGTCTATGTGGTGCAGAACCCGCCGTCGGCGACGTTAACGACCGATGAGATGGACGAGGTGGCCGAGCTCCCCTACGCACGCGATTGGCATCCCGACTACGACGCGGCGGGCGGCGTACCGGCCTTTGCCGAGATCAAGTTTTCCATTAGCTCCAACCGCGGCTGTTTTGGCGAGTGCTCGTTTTGCGCCCTCACCTTCCACCAGGGCCGCGTGTTGCAGATGCGCAGCCACGATTCGATCATGCGCGAGGCCGAGCTGCTCACGCGCGATCCCGAGTTTAAGGGCTATATCAACGACGTGGGCGGACCGACGGCAAACTTTAGCCGTCCTGCCTGCGACAAACAGCTCAAGCACGGCGTGTGCAAGAACAAGCGCTGCCTGTGGCCGAGCGTGTGCAAGAACATGGTGGTCGACGAGAGCGGCTACACGCAGTTGTTGCGCGACCTGCGCCAGCTGCCGGGCGTCAAGAAGGTCTTCGTCCGCAGCGGCATCCGCTTTGACTACACCATGGCCGACGCCTCGGACGAGTTTTTGCGCGAGCTGCTGGAGCATCACGTCTCGGGCCAGCTGCGCGTAGCGCCCGAGCACGTGAGCGACGCGGTGCTCTCCGTGATGGGCAAGCCGAGCCGCGCCGTCTACGACGCGTTCTGCCGTAAATTTGAACGCCTGAACCGCGAATACGGACTCAAGCAGTATGTGGTGCCGTACCTGATCTCGAGCCACCCCGGCTCGACGATGAAGGAAGCTGTGGACCTGGCCGAAGCCGTGCGCGACATGGGCTACATGCCCGAGCAGGTGCAGGACTTCTACCCCACCCCGTCCACCATGTCGACCTGCATGTACTACACCGGCGTGGACCCACGCACCATGCAGCCGATCTACGTGGCACGCGACCCGCACGAGAAGGCCATGCAGCGTGCGCTCATCCAATACCGCAAGCCCGAGAACTACAAGCTCGTACGCGAGGCGCTGGAAAAAGCCGGCCGTCGCGACCTGATCGGCTACACCAAGCATTGCCTGATTCGCCCCGTGCCGCCACGCCCGGGCGAGACATCTGCTGGCGGGGGGCATGGCACCGGCAAGAAGGGCGGCAAGGCCCACGGCGGCGCTGGCGGTGCCGGCAAGGGGCCCAAAGGCAGCAAGGGGCACGGCGGCATGTCGCGTGCGCAGAACACTGCCGGTCGCAATCGCGCGGCCCAGGGACGGCAGGGCGCCAACGGAGGCGGGCGTCGCAACTAGGGCAGCGGTGCGCTCGCCGCGTCCATCCCACACGCGCGGCGCAGCGACCGCATTGCCTCAACGAGGATGACGCCGGCGATAGCGACCGTAATTGCCACGTCGAACGGCGTGTTCACAAACCAGAGCAACGTCATGAAATACGACCCGGCATTAAAGGCAAAGTGCAGCAGGATCGTGTAGCGGAGCTTTCCGGTCGTCACGAGCACCCAACCAAAGATGAGGCCGGCGGCACCCGCGTAGCAACCCTGCACCCAATTCATGTGCATAAAACCGAAGATTGCCGCCTGCAGCACAATCGCCGCGGCGATACCCCACGTACTTGGGGCCGCCCAGGGCACCATGGTGCCGCCCTGCGCGCTCGCACGACGCCGGCGCTTCCAAAGTGGGCGGCACTGCGGATTAAACGCTCGGAGCGAAAACTCAAAAATAATGCCGCGCACCAGCAGCTCTTCACAAAATGGGGCGCCGAGCACCGTAGTCAGTACGGCCAGATAGCTGGTGTCGCCCATGCCTGTTTCCTCGACAAGCTCGCTGTAGTCGGCCGCGGCATCGGGCAACAGCGACAGCACGGCATCGGTCACGTAGCCAACGACCACCTGCAGGGCCAGGCCGATCACGATAACGCAGGCGATGCGCTTCCACGCCCCACGCGCTCCCCCGCCGAGCGGATGCTCGCCCTGCCGGCGTGCCATAAACGAACGCGGCCACAGATACCGCCACCACAGCAGCGCCATCAAAAACGATGCCGTCTGCGCGACGGCCTGAAGCAATTGAATGTCGAGATCATCGATCGAAAAACCCATGAACACCGACGCGACGCCAAGGGCGGAGAACAAAACGATGCTCAGGGCAATATCGGCAGCGACGACGCCAAAACAGGCAAGCGCCCAAATCATCGCATTGAGCATGCCAACCTCCTCAAAACCCGGCACTTGGGGACGCTCCTTAACTGCCGGCAGAAAAGGAACGTCCCCAAGTGCCGGCAGTTTGGGACAGTCATTGTTGATGAGAATCGGGCGCAGTGCCAAAAGCCCCGTTGGGCGAGATGTCGAACGGGAAGGTGCCGCAGCGATTGAACGCAGCGATAAACATGCGGATGGCGTTGGACGGCGTGGTGCCCACGAGCTGGGTTGCCGCCGCGAAGGCTGCCTTCTCCTCGGGCAAGACCTTCGCGACTACAGGGGTCATGTGTTCTGCCATGGCGCTTCCTTTTTGAAACGACGGTAGTGCGGATAGATGCGGGCCACGCGGCTGGGCGACGGGCTGTGAAGGCAACCCGATTGGCCCGCATCCGGAGTTTGTTTCTGCGGCGTTGGTATTACTTGGTATTCCTAAGTATTACCCCGCAGATAGAATATCACAACCGACTCTATGGGGACGGAGGAAAACGAATCATTTTGTTGTTGAGTCAGTATTTAGAGCGTGATGATGTCCGAGATATCGAGGGCCTGAGCATCGGCGACATCGTGCGTGGCAAGCAACAGCATACGGCCGTCGAGCAGGTCGATCACAGCCTTGGCCGTCGCATCGCGCGCGGAGGCATCCAGCCCGGTAAAGGGCTCGTCCAGAATAACGGCACCGCCCGGGCACAGCAGGGCTCGAGCGATCTCGACGCGACGGCGCTGTCCGCCCGAAAGCTCGGCCACGCGAGCATGCACATCGATTCCCGGCACCAGCAGGCGCAGCAATGCCGCGGCGCTCGAAGCATCCACGCGTACATCGGCGCACACCAGCACGTTTTCCAGCGCCGAGGCGGACTCGACCAGGCGCGCATCCTGAAACACCATCGAGCACGGCGCGCACTCCCCCGCTGCCAACGAAAGCAGCGTCGACTTGCCCATGCCCGAAGCGCCCATCACACAGATACGCCCACCCGCAGGCACGTTGAGCACCAGTCTGTCGAGCGCCGGCGCCCACAGCGCGCGATCGCCCACGGCAAGCGCAAGCTCCGCTGCAGCGCCATCGCTCGCAGCCCCCGCACGCCCGCGCAGTCCATGCCCATGCACCCGCACGGCCGCGCGCCACGCCACGGGTCCCGAAACCCGCAGCAGCCACACCAGCACGCGCTCGCACGCCCACGAGGCGGCAACGACCAGCACGGTCCAAGCCAGCAGGTCGGCCGTCTCAATCAAAAGCTTTGCCTGATAGATGCGCTCACCCACGGTGCCCACCGCCATGCCGATCAGCTCGGCTGCCACGCCGGCCTTCCAGCTCATGCCGATCACGGCACGGGCACACGAAAGCACAAACGGCAGGACTTCGCGCCAGGTATGAGCGCAAAACAGGCGCCATCCCCGCACGCCATGCAGGCGGAACATCTGCTCCAGCGGCTTAACCACTTGTGCCAAGCCCTCGACCAGAGAGAAATATACGCCCGGCAGCGCCATCAAAAAGACTGCCGCGATGCTCACGCGCGCCGACCCCAGCCAGATAAGCAACAGGACCACCACGCAGGCGACCGGCGTCGCCTTTACAAACGACAGCGCCGGAGCCACCAGGTGCGCAAACGCACGCGAACGTGACGAAATCCCGGCAAGTACGCCACCGCACACCGCGGCAAGCGCCAACCCGCCCAGTATCCGCGCGCCCGAGCCCGCCAAAATCGCCCAGGTACCGCCATCGCACACCAGGCGCAGCAGCGCCAAGGCAACAGCACCCGGCCCCGGCAAAATCAGCGGCTGCGCCACCAGCGCCGCCACCAGCATCCACGCGGCAAGCCAAAAGGCGGCGACGGCACCTACTGCCGCCACCGCCTTCATACGCTCTGTCATTTGTCGAGCAAACGCACGCACGGGCTACTCCAAGTAGTAGAAATCGTCAGCCGGAAGCTTACCACCAACGGCGCTCGCGTCCGCGTCGAACAGTACCTGCAGATACCCGCTAAGTGCCGCCTTCATATCCTTGCCCGTCTGGCAGACAAGCATGCACCCGGGAATCGCCTTCTCGGCGATCTTGGCGTTATCCACGATGCCGGCATCGACCACGGCCTGAGCCCAGTCTGCCGGCGCCGCATTGACAGCCTTAACGCTCGCCGCATGGCAGCTCAGGAATTCCGCCACGGCCTCGAGATGTTCCTCGGCAAACGCGCGGCGCACCACGGTCACGCCCGTCAGCAAACGGGAGCCCGTGTCACCCGCGAGCTCGTCCCACGCGTCGGTCAGGCTCACCGGTGCCGACAGACTGCCCTCGCTCTTGGCGATGGCAGCGGTCTTGAATGGCTCCGGCAGCACGCCCACGGCGGACGGGTCGGCAAGCAGAGCCGACAGCACCTCGGTGGGCTCGCTCTTAAACTCGAGCGTCACTTGACCGGTCAGGCCCGCGCGCTCCAGCAGGTAGTTCATGACGTACTCCGGCGTGGTGCCCTTGCCCGTCATGTAGACGGTACGACCCGCCAGATCGCCAAACGAGGCCACGCCTGCGTCGCCCGTCACAACGTTCAGCACGCCCAGCGTGTTGATGTCGATGACCTGCACCGCACCCTCGGTCTTGTTGTAGAGCACGCTCGCCAAGTTGGCCGGCACCAGGGCAATGTCGATATCGCCCTGAATGACCTTGGGCACAATCTCGTCGGCCGCGGCGCTGATCGCAAAGTCGAACTCATTGTCCGTCTCGCCATCGGCAGCCTGGTCCATAAACTGCACCAGACCGATCGACGTCGGTCCCTTGAGCGAGGCAACGCGCACCTCGACCGACTCAGCGGCAGCGCCACTCGCCGCAGACCCAGCAGCCGAACCCGCAGAAGACCTCGCCCCCGCAGCTCCGCCGCCACAGCCAACCAGCGCAAGCGACAACGCGCCCGCGGCAAGCGCCGAGGCAAATCCCCGGCGCGACATTTCAAAATCAAACGCGCGCATCGCTAGCACGTCCCCTCGTTAGGCATCGTCCATGCGTGATGGTCGGTATGCAGCAATCCCTCGGCCAGCGGCGACAGCGGCGCACCCAAGAACTCGCGATAGCACGCCTGGACATCGGGATTCTCGTGCGAGAAGCGAATCTTGGCGTTCGCATCGAGGCCCCACAGTACCTGGCCGCGCTCGGCTGCCAGCTCACAGCCGTCATGGATGGGCTGACCGCCGCCACCGACGCAGCCGCCCGGGCATGCCATAACCTCAACGAAGTCATAACTCACGCGGCCGTCGCGAATCGCGTCGAGCAGACGGGCAGCGTTTCCCAGCCCGTGTGCCACGGCGACGCGCACCTTGGTGCCATCGATATCGGCCACGGCCTCCTTCCAGCCATCGAGTCCGCGCACGTCGGTAAAGAAATCGGCATCCGGGTTCTTGCCCGTCACCAGGTAATATGCCGAGCGCACGGCGGCCTCCATCACGCCGCCCGTGGCGCCAAAAATCACGCCCGCGCCCGTGCCAAAGCCCAGCGGCGTATCGAGCGGCTCCTCGACCAGCGTGTCGACGCTCACGTGGCTCGCGCGGATCATGCGCACCATCTCGCGCACCGTCAGCGCAACGTCCACGTCGGGCGCGCCGCCCTCGCCCATCATGCTCGGCAGCGCACACTCGGCCTTCTTGGCCGTGCACGGCATCACGGACACCACGAACAGACGCTCGGGCTCCACGCCCAGCACCTTGGCGTAGTAGGTCTTGGCAATAGCGCCGAACATCTGCTGCGGCGACTTTGACGTGGACAGGCTGTCGACAAACTCCGGGTAGCGCGCCTTTACAAAGCGCACCCAGCCCGGGCAGCAGCTCGTAAACATGGGCCAGCCGCGGCTGTTACTCTCGCCCTTGGCGGCGGCGCCCAGGCGCTCGATCAGCTCGGAGCCCTCCTCCATAATGGTGAGATCGGCCGAGAAATCGGTGTCGAACACGTACTCAAAGCCCACGCGGCGCAGCGCGCAGGCCAGGCGCTCAACGGTGGCATCCTCGCGCGGAATACCGAGCTCCTCACCCCAGGCGGTGCGCACGGCCGGCGCTATCTGCACCAGCACGATCTTATCGGGATCGGCGAGAGCATCAAACACGGTCTCGGTGTCGTCGCGCTCGCGCAGCGCGCCCGTCGGGCAATGCGTGATGCACTGGCCGCATGCGACACAATCAGTCTTGCCGATGGGCGCGCGCCCGCGGGTACCCACGGCGGTGTGCGTGGCTCGGCTGGTCAGGTCCCAAATCCCTAGGCCTTGCACGTTCTCGCACACCTTGATGCAGCGCATGCATTTAATGCACTTGTCGTTTTCGCGGATGATGGGGAAATCGAAGTCCCAGCCCTCGCCCGCCAAATGCCTTTGATACGGCAGATAGAAAATGCCCAGGTCGTTGGCGATGGTCTGCAGGTTGCAGTTACCGCTGCGCACGCAGCTCGTACAGCGCGAGTCGTGCTGGGACAGCAGCAGCTGCACGTTGGTGCGACGCGCCTCGCGGGCCTTGGGGCTGTTGGTGTGGACCACCATGCCGTCGAGTACGTAGTTGTTGCAGGCGGCAACCAGCTGGTCGCAGCCCTCAACCTCGACCACGCACACACGGCAGCCGCCGATCTCGTTCAGATCGCGCAGATAGCACAGGGTGGGAATCTGGATGCCGACGGACTTGGCCGCATCCAGGATCGTGGTGTGCTCGGGCACCACGACCTCGCAGTTATCGATCGTGAGCTTGACCATGTTGAGTGCTCCGCTTTCGGTGTTGTCGCTGACAGTGGTTTTGTTGGGCTCTACCATTCCAGGTTCCTCCCTCCGCGGAACGCGCCAAAGCCAAAGTGGTCGCAACGCAGGCAGCGGCTTGCCTCCTGGCGTGCCTCTTCCTCGGTAAGGCCCTGCTCGACCAGATTCCAATCGCGGATGCGCTCGCCGGCCTCGCGCTCGCCCAGCTCGCAGCGGCCGCACTCGTGCTTGCCCTTAAACTGCACGGTCGGCAGCTCAACGTCGAGCTTGATCTTGTGGTCGAAGCCCAGGTAGCGGTCGATATTTGCCGAAGCAACGCGGCCGGCGTTGATGGCCCGGATGACGGTGGCGGGACCGGTCTGGCAGTCGCCGCCGCTAAAGAGGCCGTCGAAGTTGGGCACGGCGCCATCCGAATCGGTGACGACGCGACCCCACTTGCAGACGATGCCCATGTCCTCAAACGGCTTGGAATCGATGTCCTGGCCAATGGCCACGAACACGCGCTCGCAGGGAATGACGCGCTCGGGCGTCGCGGCGGCACGCGGGGCCGGACGACCGCGACGGGGCTCGCCGATAATCTGCGGCTGCACGCGCAGGCCGCTCACGCGACCGTCCTCGCCCGTCTCGATGGCGAGCGGCGCCGTCAGCTCCAGAACCTCGCAGCCCTCGGCCTGGGCACCGGCAATCTCGGCGTCCTGAGCCGTCATATCGCAGATGCGGCGGCGGTAGACAATGCTCACCTTTTCGGCACCGCAGCGCACGGCAGAGCGCGCCACGTCCATGGCCACGTTGCCGCCGCCGATGACGCACACGCGCTGGCCGCTCAGGTCGGGCAGCTCGTCGTCACCGATGGCGCGCAGCATCTTGACGGCCGACTCCACGCCGGGCGCCTCTTCGCCCGGAAGGCCGAGCTTCTTATCGCTGTGGGCGCCAATGGCCAGGTAGACGGCATCGAACTCGTCGCGCAGGCGGGCAAGCTCCTCGCCGTTGACGGAGTGATCGAGCTCAACGTCGATGCCGGCGCTCAAAATCCAGTCGATCTCGGCCTGCAGGCGCTCGCGCGGCAGACGATAGCTGGGGATGCCATAGCGCAGCATGCCGCCCAGGTGGTGGCGCTGCTCAAAGATGGTCACCTTATGGCCCATCACGGCCAGGTAGTAGGCGCAGGAAAGGCCGGCCGGGCCGCCGCCGATCACGGCGACGCGCTTGCCGGTGTTGTCCACTACATGCGGCTTGTGGTCGTTGAGCTCACCGTGCTCGACGGCAAAACGCTTGAGGGCGAGGATGTTCATGGGGTCGTCGACCATGCCACGGCGGCAGTGCATCTCGCAGGGATGCTCGCACACCAGGCCGCAGACGAGCGGCAGCGGATTGTTCTTGCGGATGACCTTGACGGCGTCGGCATAGCGGCCGGCCTCGACCAGCGAAATGTACCCGGGAATGTCGACGTGCGCCGGGCAGCCCGAAACGCACGGGACGCGGGCCTCGCGGTCAAAGCCGCAGGAGCGCTCGCGGATGTGATGCTCAAAATCGTCGCGGAAGCCGCGAATGGCCGTGAGTGCCATGGCGCCAGCTTCGTAGCCGATGGCGCAATCGCTCGAAAGATAGATGGTGCGGGCGGTGCGCTCAATCAAGTTGAGCGTGGACTCATCGGCGCGCCCTTCGAGCACATCGGCGAGCAGGTCGCTCAGCGCGCTCAGGCCCACGCGGCAGGGCGTGCACTTGCCGCAGCTCTGGGTGGAGCACAGATTGACGAGCGCTGCCGTAAACTCAACGGGGCACGGGGCGAGCGAACTCACCGCCAGACGACGTCCGAGCGCATCGTGCAGGTCGTCCATGACGGCCTGAGCGTGGCTGCGTTCCATTACGTGCAGTCGAGCCATAAGATCCCCTCTCACATGGCAGCCCGGAGGCGAGGCCGGGCGAAGTTGCTACACGCACAACACTGACCTAAAAAGTTGTTAGGTCTCCACGCAGTTCGGCAGGCGGTATGAAATGTCACCCTCGGCGGTGAAATAGAACATTACCGCAGATAAATGCCATATTTGGTAAAACGCGTTACCAAATGACAATGCCCCGCCCACGCAATCACGTGGACGGGGCATTGCTCCAGGTATGCGGCCAGCGACCCTGTTGCTTTTACTTAAGCTCGGGCCAGTAACCCTTGTTGGCCTCGATCATGTCGTCGAGAACCTCCTTGGCGACCTTCATCGAAGGCACGGTCTTGTTGAGCGTAAAGGCCTTGAGCGCCTTCTCGTACGAACCCTCGATCGTAGCCTCGACCACGAGCTTCTCGGAGTTCAGCTGCTGCATCATGAGGCCCTGCTGGAACAGAGGAATGTTGTCGCGGCTGATGACCTCGGGGCCATTCTTGCCAATGTAGGCAGGCAGCTCGACCATAGCGTCGTAGGGCATGTTGGGGATAGCGCCCTTGTTCTCGCAAATGACCAGGAAGCGCTGCTTGGTGTCGTTCTTCAGAGCGATAGCCAAATCGGCAATCCAGTCGCCGTGGCTGCCCGCATAGAACGTGCTCTCGTCGATCTCGCCCGTCTTCTCGTAGTGGTCGATGCCGTCGAAGAGGTTCTTCTCACGCGTCTCCTCAACCTCGTTAGCACGGGTGCGCTCGGGGTTGGAATGCTCGACGAACTCCTTCTGCTGCAGGTAGTAGTTCAGATACGTGTTGGGCAGGTACTCCGGGAAGCACTCCATGATCTCGTACTCGCCCTTCCAGACGTAGTACCAGCTGCCCTTGGTGTGGCGGTTCTGCTCGGGGTGCTCGTCAGTGGCCTCCTCGGGCTTCTTTGCCATGAGCGAGCCCATGCCCTTGAGGTAGGAGTCGGGCAGCAGAATCTCATGCTCCTTGATGTACTCGCGCAGCTGCGGGAGCACCTCCTCGCCCTTGTGGCGGATCGAGGTGAACCAACCAAAGTGGTTGAGGCCAAAGTAATCGTACTCGACATCCTTCTTGTCGATATCGAGCGCGGCGCAAACCACGTCGATGATCGCGATCGGCATGTCGCAGATGTTGATGATGCGAGCGTTGGGACGCAGCACGCGGCAGCCCTCGGACACGATGGCAGCAGGGTTGGAGTAGTTGAGAATCCAGTAGTCCTTCTTAGCGTACTTCTCAACGTCATCGATCAGCTCGACCATGGGGAAGATGGTGCGCATGCCGTAGGCAAGGCCGCCGCAGCCGCAGGTCTCCTGGCCCACGCAGCCGTGACGCAGCGGAATCTTCTCGTCCTGCTCGCGCATGGCATAGCCGCCCACGCGCATCTGGGCAAACACGAAGCTCGCGTCCGTAAAGGCAGTCTCCTTGTCGGTGGTCACCGTGAGCTTGATGTCCAGGCCGAGGTCCTCGTGCAGAATCCAGTCCACGAGCACGCCGATCTTGCGCTGGCGCTCCTCGTTGATGTCGTACAGACGAATCTCGTCAACGTCGAGCTCGTCCTTGCGCAGGGCGATGGATTTGACGATGCCGGGGGTAAAGGTGGATCCGCCACCACACAGAGTAATGATCATTGTTTACTGCTCCTTCTCAATTGCGTTTTCGACCTTGTCACGCATCTCGGCGACCTTCATGCCAAAGATGATCTGGATATTATTGCCGTTGCGGTTGATGCCGCTGTTGGGCACGTGGTTGATGAGGTCCTCATTGATGAGGTCCGGGTTCTTAACGTTCACGCGGAGACGCGTAAAGCAGTTCTCGAGCTCCTCGATGTTGTCCTTGCCACCAAGACCTGCGACCAGGTCGGCGATGCCTGCATCGACGCCCTCTGCGGGAGCCGCGGCAACAGCGCCCTGCTTCACCGCGACAGACGCGGCGGCCTCGCCCTCGGCAACGGACTCGGCGAGCTCGGACTCTTCCTCGCGACCAGGCGTGTGGAGGTTGAGCTTCTTAATAAGGAAGGTGAAGAGGAAGAAGTACAGAGCGGCGTTGACGACTCCAAGCACGAGCATCATCGGCCAGTTGGTCTTATCGACACCAAGGACCAGGTTGGAAACCACGATGTTGATGATGCCGCCTGCAGTCGAAGCGGGCACGGAGAGGACCTTGAGCAGGACCAGGAAGATACCGGAAAGAACCGAGTGAACAACAAAGAGCACGGGAGCGGCAAAGACAAAGAGGAAGTCCATGGGCTCGGTGACACAGGAGAGCACGGCGGTGATGATCAGCGGGATGATAACGGCCTTGGTCTTATCCTTGTTCTGCTTGTAAGCGGTGAAGATAAAGGCGAGACCGATACCGATGTAGGGCCACAGGTTGTTGAAGGTGTAGCTGTTGAAGTAGGTGCTATCGGAGAAGGGCTGGCCCGTCATTGCCATCTCGGCGACACGGATGGGATAGGCGCCGGCGATAACCTGATCACCCAGCGTCAGGGTGCCACCCACATCGGAGAACTGGAACGGAGTGTAGATGAGGTGGTGCAGACCGGTGGGAACGAGCAGCTTGTTGAGCATGCCGTAGATAAACAGACCGATGTTGCCCGACTCCTTAATGATGCCGGCAACGGAGGAGATGGCGCCCTGAACCGGAGGCCAAACGA
Source organism: Collinsella sp. AM15-2 (assembly GCF_003471985.1). Lineage (NCBI taxonomy): Bacteria > Bacillati > Actinomycetota > Coriobacteriia > Coriobacteriales > Coriobacteriaceae > Collinsella > Collinsella sp. AM15-2. The sequence continues at coordinate 18,022 of NZ_QRKO01000027.1, forward strand.
TGCAGAAGCCAGCGCCCATGATCCAGGAGATGATGATCATGATCAGGAACGGGAAGCGAACGCCCGAGAACATCGAAAGGGCAATGGGGAACTGCTTGTTCGAGTACTTGTTGAACACGGCACCGGTGATGCAACCAAGAATGATGCCGCCAAACACGCCGGTATCGAGCACCTGAATGCCCATAACGGTGCTCTGGCCGGTTCCGGTAAGACCGAGCATGCCGCTCGCTTCGGCAAGAGAGCCGGTGGCGTTGAGCACGATGTTGTTAGCCTGCAGGAACAGGAAGAACGACATCAGGGCAATCAGCGAAGCATGGCCCTTGTTCTTCTTTGCCATGGCGCCGGCGATGCCCACGCAGAACAGAATCGAGAGGTTGTTGATGATAAACATCAGCGACTGATAGACAACGGCGCCCACAAGCTGGAACGGGCCGGAGCCCAGCACGGGGACCACGGCGCAGATGGTCTTGTTGGTCAGAATGATGCCCACGATGAGCAGGATGCCGGCAACCGAGAGATACATCATCGGCTGAACGATCGACTTCGCGAACACCTCCAACGGCGCTTTGAAATTGAACTTCTTTTTTGCGGTCATAGCGGTACTCCCCTTCCTTTTCCGCAAATTGAGATAGCTGTGCCCTGGACAAGACCGCAAGCCTTGCCTTATATCAATCGATGTATGGGCACGTTATGCCTAGAGACCAGGTTCTCCAAGCAGGTTAACAATGTGATATGCGAGATAACTCTTCTCGGCATCGGTAACGACAACGTTATAGGTAGACGCTAAGTGGGCGGCAATTGACTCCGCACACGAGAACGCCCTCGGATACGTCGTTTCATCGATACGGAACAGCGCGTCGCCATTGACCTGCCCCGCCGCGGGATCGAGCGCTCGCTGCGCAAAAAACTGCAGATGGCGAACGAAACGCTCGTACGGCAACGAGGTGACGTCAAGGGTCGTGGCATAGTGCTCGGAAACAATCGCGAGCACGTCGCGAACAAGCTGGACCGAAACAATCAGACGGTCAGAGCGCTGCGGCATGGTGGCGTTGACGATATGCAGCGTAATAAAACCCTGCTCTTCTTCGCTCATCTGGATGCCCATATACTCCTTGACAATCTGCAGCGCACGGCCCGCAAGCGCATACTCCTTGCGGTAGAACTGCTGGATCTCGAGCAGCAACGGATTCTCGCAGGAGACGCCCTTGCGCTCGCGCTCCAAAGCAAGGCCGATATGGTCTGCGAGAGCAATGAGGATCTTGTCGTTGATATCAACATTGAGCTCTCGACGGAGCATCTGAACAATGTCCTCGGCAATCACGAGGTTGACGGTGGGGATGGACTCTAAAAGATGTGCCAAGCGGTCAATCGTACGCGAATCCCGAGAAGTGCCCTCCTGCAGCGCATAGGTCTTTTCGACCGATGCGTCATCGATAGCGTCGCCGGCATGACGGCCAAAGCAGAGGCCTCGACCGATGACAATGAGCTCGGAGCCATCGTCCGAAGTGACCATCGCGACGTTATTGTTGAAAACTCGCTTGATAACCACGGTACCCACCACAAGAATTTACTCGGAAAGCCAGACGACAGGCTCTTTAACAGTAACAGGGCCGGAAGCGTGCTCACGAAGAGTCGAGTTCTCCGAACGCTCGCACACGATAACGAAGACCGTGGGATCGAAGCCGGCGGCGCGGACCGCGTCAAAATCGACCTCGACGAGGGGCTGGCCCGCGTCGACATGGTCACCCTGAGCAACAAGCGCATGGAAGCCCTTGCCCTCAAGTTTAACAGTGTCGATTCCGATATGCAGCATCACCTGAGCAGAGCTGTCGTCGGACATGATGCCCAGCGCGTGCTCAGTCGGAAACAGCGCCGCGACGGTGCCGGAAACGGGAGCGCACACCGTTCCCTCTTGGGGAACCACGGCAACGCCATCGCCCACGGCACGGCTGCTAAAAGCGGGGTCATTGGTATTTTCTAGATGAACAAGCTCGCCGGAAACGGGAGCGAGGATTTCGAACTCGGAAGCTGCAGTCTTCTGCTCATCCGAACCGCCCATCAGGCGAGAAAAGAAACCCATGGTGGCATGTCCCTTCATAAATATAGCCCAACCAAAATCAAGCGAATGCGTCTAAAGAGACACACCCGTTCAAAGACTTTGGTTAGGCCCACGTCCGAGGGACTCGGTAACCTTCCGCATTTCTTTTTACGGGAGCTATTGTAGACAAGCCCAAAGCCAGAACAATCATTATGACCGGTGAACGGTATTTATTCTCCGATAAACGGTTTTTAGGCGATATTTGGATGTCTCTATAGTTTTGTAACCCTCGTGGCTATTCCCGGTGAGGCACCCGACCCCGTATCGCGGCGCATGTCGCCCCCAATCTGGGTATCCGGTGCATGGTGCCCTATTGTCTTGCATAATTTCGCTTGCGTCATGCATAAAAAGACGGGGGCACCCCTTCCCGTCCCAACGTACCCCCGCTTGGACCGTGCAAAAACCGGAGTATTCAGCATCGCGGTCCCCGTCGGCGACGCCGCGAATCGGGGAAGCCGCGCAATCGGCGTCATTTTGGGGCCCGGCGCGACGCGAAACGTGTGATATCGCCGCGCCGGACCCCGTCCGCCAACCCAAATAGTCTGTCGAAGGATCTCGCTGGCCCAAAAAGACGCTTCCGGTGCGTATGCAGCCGCCCCGGCCTGCTGAATACTCCCAAAAATGCACGGTGCACCCGAGGGGACCGGTAGCGCGCAGAGATGTGGTGTAAGAGGCGGGGAATGCCCCGCC
>NZ_QRKO01000028.1:0-18761 GCF_003471985.1 Collinsella sp. AM15-2
GCGGGTAGTAGATCATGGGCTTGTCGTAGACCGGCAGCAGCTGCTTGGAGGTCACGAGCGTGAGCGGGTACAGGCGCGTGCCGGACCCGCCGGCGAGGATGATACCTTTCATAGCGCTATTGCCTTCCGAGGAAAAGGTTTTCATAGCTGTCGGTGATGGACCGCCACGAATACCGGTCGCGAATAACGGAAGTCGAGGCCGCATCGAACTCCTCGATCGACTTCAAGTCCATCGCGTCAGCACGGTTAATAAGTTCAGCCAAGTCTCCGGACTTCTTGCCCCAATACAGAGCGGAATCCTCGGCGACCTCGCGGTTGAAGCCGACGTCGAGAAGGAGGTTAAGACGCGTAGATGCCAGCGCCTCCAGGAGGCTCGGGTTGGTGCCCCCGACCTCATGGCCGTGGAAGTAGCCGTAAGCCTGCTCACGAATCTTCTTTAGGAGCTCCTGGTCGTAGACGGTTCCCACGAACTTGATGCGTGGGTCGGACTTGAAGTGCGTCTTCCGCTCGAGCTCTGCGAGGAAGGAGTCGTCCACTCCCGTCACGAGCGCGAAATCCCGCTTGGAGTCGGAAGCCACGAACTCCCGGATCATGGTCTCGTAGTTGTTCTCGGGCACGAAACGTCCCACGACCAGGTAGTAGCCGAAGGGCTCGAGGCCCTTCTCGGAGAGCCATCCCGTGAACTTGGGGTCGTCGTCCGCGAGCAAGGAACGCTTGATGTCGGCCCCGTAGGCGATGAAGGTCGTCTCGGGGTCCAGGTCGGCATACTCCCCTCGAATGTACTTCTCGATGTTCTTGGAGTCGCACACCATCAGGTCGGCGTGCTTGACCATCCCGCGCTCCGAGACCTTCCAGTACTTGCGGACGGGCGCACTCCACTTGGCGCGCATCCACTCGTGCCCGTCGGGATTCACGAGGACCTTGCCACCAAGGGCGTGGATCTTGTTCACGTACCTGCCGAAGAACGGCCCGATGCGACAGGCCAGCACGTAGACGATGGGGTGCTGGACTCGATTCTCCTTGATGTAGGCGATGCACCACTTGATGGCGTCGATGTCGTAGAAGATCGCCCTCGCGGCACCGACGGGCCTGCGCAGCACGTTGAAGCAGTGCGCCCCGTTGTGCTCGAACTCGCCGACTTGCTCGGCGGAATCCACGGCGCACGCCACGTGATATTTGATGTCAGGCGAAACCTGATTCTCGGTCAGCTTCTCCACGAACGTCTCGTAGCCGCCGTAGTTTGCCGGAATCCCCTTGGATCCGATGATGAAAACATGCTGCATTAGTACGCATCGCTCCCGTTAAAGACCTCCAGAACCGTTAGGAGGATGATCTTGAAGTCCGTGATGACTCCGCGCTTGGCTATGTATTCGAGGTCCCGGCGGACCATGCCGTCGAAACCGGTGGAGTTGCGCTCCGTAACCTGCCAGAGCCCCGTAATACCTGGTTTCACTGCTAGCCTCTGCAGGTCGTACTCGGTGTACTCAGCTACCTCATTCGGCAGCGGCGGGCGCGGGCCGACGACGGACATCTGGCCCAGAAACACGTTCAGGAACTGTGGGAACTCGTCAATGGAGTGCTTGCGGATGAACTTTCCGATCTTGGTGACGCGCGGGTCTTCCCTCATCTTGAACATGGCGCCGGCGATCTCGTTCTGCTCCCTGAGCTCGGAGAGGCGCTCGTCGGCGTCCTTGTACATGCTTCGGAACTTCCACATGCGGAAGGTGGACAGGCTGCCGTCGGGGCGGGTCTGTCCCACTCGGACCTGGCTGTAGAAGGGGTTGCCCTCGCTCTCCAGACGGATGGCCGCGGCGAGCACCAGGCTGGGTACGGCGATGACGGCCAGCACGCAGCCGCTGAACACGATGTCAAACGCGCGCTTCACGGCACGGTAGGCCAGGCGCGAGCGGTCCCAGTCCATGATGGATTGCATGGGCTTGTAGCGGCCGGCGCCCTCACGCCGGTCCATGGCCTGAGCGATGAGCGCCGCCCCCGCGGGTGCATCCGTTGTATATTGAGTTTTATCCGACACGTTCTCTTCCAACACTTCGTCCCCGGGTCGGGGATCCTCCCTGTTCTGTGTAGTGACCGTCTGCAGCTAGGCGATCGCCTTTTTAAGATTGCGCATGACGCGCTGCTCGTTGGAAAGCACCGCGATGCCAACGCGGGTGGTTACGCGTCGGCCGCACAGATCGAGCTCTAAATAAGCAGTGCTCTTGCGTCTGTTTATGGTTTTGATAAGGCCTTCGTGGCCCAACAGTGGACCTGCCGTCACTATGACCTGGTCACCGTCTTTTAGGGCCTCGCTCATGGGCACTACGCGGTCTCCCCTATGCGTAAAGCCGCCAATAAGCTGGACCTCTTCTTTTGCCAGCGGCACAAACTGACCGTCCTGGGATAGCACCCGGGCAAAGTCGTCCATGCGCAGCAGATACTGTTGCACGGTACGGGGATCTGCCGTATCGCAGATGAGATAACCGGGGAACAGCGGCTTGATCGTATTGACCCATTCGCCGTGAACCTTGATCTCGGTTTGAAATTGGGGGTAAAAGAGCTCCTGCATGGCGCCAGCCGGCACCACGTGCTCAATGCGCTCGCGCATTACGTCTTCGCGACCGTTAATGACCTGGATCACATACCACACGAGCACCACCCCCTTACTGTCTTACGTGTGGCTCACGGGGTTTGGGTATGGCTTCGCCAGGGCGCTTGTGCGCGAAGGCGCTCCATATTCAAACCCTGAGCCCAGTCAGACAAGCACGTGGCTCTGCCCCACCGTGAACGGTATGTACAAATGCAGTTGCTAGAGACGCGGACGTGTATCGCAAAATGACCGCATCCCCAGCTGGCTGCGTGCGAGCTAGTTAAGCGGGTACAAAACTGGACCGCACGCAAACAGCTGAAGAACTGCTCTGATTTGCCATAGCAAATTATTGAACTAACTAAAACGACTAATTAAATAGCCGCAAAGCAAGTGCAAAATCGCGCATGGCAATCGATATTGGAGCTCGTGGTGTTTCTGGCACCGCCGTTACGGCCGGATGCTGATCGACCCTGCGCTTTGTGGCTTGCTGGAGCCATGAGCACAGTTGAACTCATGTAACGTTAGGTATCCTAGCACAAGCTGTTAGTGAAACTGATTTGGGCTGCGTTGGACAACATATCGTTCATTTGACGTGCTAAGGGGGGTTGTTTTGGGATGTTGTTCACGTTGACGCAGGTTATTGGGGTGCTGGCAATAATTGGGAGCGTTCCTGAAGCCCAAATGGAGCAGCGAGCTGCACCGGTAATTGCGATTGGATAACAAACTATGTACAGACATGGGAAATAAATTGTGCAACTTTTTGTTGGTGTGGGTATCGGTTTGTGTGCCGAGGTGTTTTGCCACGAAAAAAAGGCCTTCGGAATTCCGAAGGCCTTTGCATTCGCGATGGTGGAGACGAGGGACCGAACCCCTGACCTCTTGACTGCCAGTCAAGCGCTCTCCCAGCTGAGCTACGCCCCCGTGACGAGGAGATACTATAGGGGAAGTTGGCACGGCGTGCAAGGACTTTTTGGGTCAGATTCTAAATGCCTATTGATATAGGTAAGCGATGGCGGTGCCGGTGTGGACTTGGATCGTGGCTGTTGACCTGACGACGTTGCTGATGCCGGTGTCGGCCAACAAGCCCAGCGGGGCGTGATTTAGTTCCCATTCTAGGCCGTGTTCGCTTACCTCGGTGTTAGGGGCAATGGCGATGATGGAGAACGTCTTGCCTTCGGCGCCTTTGATGGTCCAAGATTCACCTTCGTGCAGAATGCGGGCCGTGGTCGCGTCCTCGGCAATCCAGACGGGGGCGTCTTTGAAGTTGGCTAGTAAGCCTAGGACGCTTAGGGCCATGTCGGGGCGGCCGCCGGTGGCGCAGGTCGCAACCACTTCGGCACCCGGCCAGCGACGGCGGACGGAATCGAGCGCCAACGCCAGATCGGTATAGTCCTTGTACGGGTCATGGCGCTCAACTTCAAAGTCGGTGGCGGCATCGACCAGCGCGCGACCTGCATCGCTCACCGTGTCGGCATCCCCCACATATACGTCGCAGCTCATGCCGGCGCCCAGCAGCGCGTCGAGCCCGCGGTCCACGGCGATGACGTGATCGCACTCCCCTGCTAAGCGGCGCAACAGACCCGCGCTTGCCACCACGGGCGAACCACAGACCACTAATACCTTACAAGCCACAGCTCTCGCCTATCCCTCAAACGCAAGCAGGCGGGCCAGATCCAGCTCCTCGTAGCTGTCGATAAAGATATCGCAGTTGGCGCGCACATCGTCGCGCTCCATGCGGCCGTGCGGGTCATAGATGCCCACACGCTTAAACCCGGCGGCCCCAGAGCTCTTTAGGCCAAAGACGGCGTCCTCAAACACCCATGCGCGCTCAAACTGGTGCCCATGACGCTCTTCCAGACGGCGCAGCGCCAGCTCGTACACATCGGGGAATTGCTTGGAACGCCCCGCCTCACCCGTGGTGGTCACAAACTCCATGTAAGCGTCGAGCCCGGCTCCCGCAAGCGCAGACTTAACCAGCTCGGCCGGCGTGGACGTAGCCACACACATGGAAATGCCCGCCGTCTTCGCCTGCTCCAAAAATGCCAAGAGCCCCTCGCGCGGCGGCACCTTGGAGTAGCCATCGATCAGGATGTCGCTCAGCTCGCGATACAGCTCCTCGCCATTCTCGCCAATGCCCCACGTGTCGTGGTAGGCCTGGCACTCGTCCTCGAGCGACAAATGCTCAAACTGGACAAAATCATCGACCGTCACGTCAACTCCGTGGCGGTGCAATAACTCGGGCTGGGCATAAGCCCAAACGGGGGTGCTATTAACCAGTGTGCCGTCGCAATCGAAAATAAAAGCAACGTTGGGGGCGGCGGTCTGGGACATAAACGAGCCTTTCGATGTCAAATGGTAAACATCCTGCTAAAAACGTTTTACCAAACGTCAAACTAACAATCTTGAAACCCTAATTGATAAAACTGTCAAGAGTTTTACCACGGCAATTCTGCCAGTGGTCTAAACATGGCGCTTGCCGATTAAACGCCGCCCCAAAACCACTTTCCTTCATAAAAGTAACGTACAGGTGTTATCGTAGTTTCTGCCGAAAGTTCCACCGAGCACGCGAGGTGGAACGAATCATAGAACTATCGCCGTCCCTTCGATTCGTGCAGCCTTGGACCTTTCGCATCTAGTCACCAAGGCAACATGCTGCCGCGTCATGATGGGATCAAACGTGAGCGATACAAAGCTAAAGCCAGCAACTAAAAAGCCCGCTACCCGTAAAGCCGCCCCGCACGTACCGGAGCTCACTAAGGACGATGTCTATCTGTTTGGCATCGGCACGTGGGAGCGCAGCTGGGAAAAGATGGGCGCGCACCCCGACACGCAGAACCGTACGCGCGGCTGGCGCTTTTGCGTTTGGGCGCCCGACGTAAAGAGTGTGCATGTCATTGGCGAATTTAACGACTGGGATGAAGAAGCCAACCCGCTGGTGCCCATGCATACGAGCGCTATTTGGGAAGGCTTTATTCCTGGCGCCGAACAGGGCCAGCTCTATAAGTACCTTATCGAGACCAACGAGGGCGAAAAGCTCTACAAGGCCGATCCGTATGCCTTTAAGGCCGAGTGCCCTCCGGGTACCGCGAGCGTACTGTGGACCCTCGACGGCTACAAATGGAATGACGCCGCGTGGCTCAAGCGACGCGCCGGCCACAACCACACCTCGCAGCCCCTTAACATCTACGAGGTGCATATTGGTTCGTGGAAGCGCCACGGCGACGCGCCGCAGGGCGAGCCGGACGAGTTCGGCAACTACCCCGGCCCCATGGATCCCTTCCCCGCACAGCGCGGCGAGTTCTATACCTACGACGACCTGTCGGTGGAGCTCGTGGACTACGTGCGCGACATGGGCTACACGCATATCGAGGTCATGCCGCTCATGGAGCATCCCTTCGACGGCTCCTGGGGCTACCAGACGACCGGCTACTATGCCGCCACGTCGCGTTACGGCAACCCGCAGCAGCTCATGCACTTTATCGATGCGTGCCACGAGGCAGGCATTGGCGTGATCATGGACTGGGTGCCCGGCGGTTTTTGCGCCGACTCCCACGGCCTTGCCACCTTTAACGGCCACATGCTGTTTGAGCACGAGATTCACCCCAACTGGGGCACGCACAAGTTCGATTTTGCCCGTGGCGAGGTCCGCTCCTTCCTGGTCTCCAACGTGCTGTACTGGCTCGAGAACTTCCACGTTGACGGCATTCGCATGGACGGCGTATCCAGCATGCTGTACCTCAACTTTGGCATCGACGATCCCGGCCAAAAGAAGTTCAACAAGTACGGCACCGAGGAGGACCTGGACGCCAGCGCATTTATCCGCCAGGTCAACTGCGCCGTGGAGGCGCACTACCCCGACGTGATGATGATGGCCGAGGAGTCCACCGCGTGGCCGCTCGTGACCTATCCGCCGCAGGACGGCGGCCTGGGCTTCCACTACAAGTGGGACATGGGTTGGATGAACGACACCCTGCACTACATGCAGACCGATTTCCCGTGGCGCCCCGGCAACCACGGGCTGCTCACGTTCTCCATCATGTACGCCTTTACCGAGAACTTTATTTGCCCGCTGAGCCACGATGAGGTCGTGCACGGCAAGTGCTCGCTGATCGGCCGCATGCCGGGCGACTGGTGGCGCCAGTTTGCCGGCCTGCGCACGCTCGCCTTCTACCAGATGACGCACCCCGGCGCCAAGCTCAACTTTATGGGCAACGAGATTGGCCAGTTTATTGAGTGGCGCTACTACGAGTCCATCCAGTGGTTCCTAACCGAGGAGTACGAGACTCACCGTCATCATCAGGCGTTTATCAAGGCGCTCAACCACCTGTACACCGCCGAGCCCGCCCTGTACGAGCGCGGCTACACCGACGACGGCTTTACCTGGATCGATGCGGACAACTCCAAGCAGTCCATCGTGAGCTTTGTGCGCCAGGGCGAGGACATCGACGACGACCTGGTGATCCTGATCAACTTTGACCCGGCGAGCTACGAGAGCTTCCGCGTGGGCGTGCCGCGCGAGGGCGACTGGGAGGTCATCTTTGATTCCGACCGTCCAGAGTTCGGTGGCAGCGGCTATGCCGGCGAGGAACCCTACACCTGCTCGAGCGAGCCCTATCCCTGGAACGGGCAGATGGACTCCATTGAGATTAAGGTGCCCGGCCTGGCAGGCGTAGTGCTTAAGCGCCGCGGCCCCAGCAGCTACAAGCCGCCCGTGGTTGAGGAGCCCAAGAAGGCGACGCGTAAGCGCTCGTCCTCGGTAAAGCCCAAGGCCGCGGCTGCTAAGAAGGCTCCAGCTAAGGCGAAGGCTACCAAGCCCGCTGCCAAGGCTTCGGCCAAGTCCACCACGGCCAAAAAGGCCGCTCCCAAGGCTAAGGCAGCTGCCGTTAAGGCTCCTGCTAAGAAAGCGTAACAAAGGCGTTACCACTGTAAATAACCGCCCCGACGAGGCGTAGGATACAAGTCAAAACCGTTCCGGGAGAAACATCCCCGGGGGAAAGGAACGTATGAATAAGATCTTCGACAACAAGCAGGAGTTTACCGAGCTCTATCGCGATGCTGTCATGAGCATCAGTGGCAAGAGCGTCGAGGCCGCCAGCGACCTCGACCGCTTTAACGCCCTGGCCAAGCTCGTGGCCGAGAAGGCACGCACCGTTGCCACCAAGAGTGACGCCCGTGTGGCCGCCGAGGGCAAGAAGCGCGTGTACTACTTCTCGATCGAATTTTTGATCGGCCGCCTGCTCGACAACTACCTGCTCAACTTTGGCGTGCGCGACATGGTCGCCGAGGCGCTCGACGATATGGGCTTTGATCTGTCCGTCATCGAGAACCAGGAGCCCGATCCGGCGCTGGGCAACGGTGGCCTGGGCCGTCTGGCCGCATGCTTCCTGGATTCCATGGCAGCCGAGGGCATTGCCGGCTACGGCAACGGTATGCGCTACCGCTACGGCTTGTTTAAGCAGGAGATCGTCAACGGCAGCCAGGTCGAGGCCACCGACGAGTGGCTTACCCACGGCTATCCCTGGGAGGTCCGCCGTCAGGACAAGGCCGTAACCATCAAGTTTGGTGGTCACGTTGAGGGCTTTGAGGAGAACGGTCGCACGTTCTACCGCACGGTGGACACGCAGGACATCCTGGCCGTCCCTTATGACATCCCCGTCGTGGGCTATGCCGGCGAGACTGTCAACAAGCTGCGCGTCTGGGCTGCCGAGCCGGTCGAGGAGCACTTTGACCTTGAGGCCTTTAACCGCGGCGACTATGCCCTGGCCGACGCCGAGCGCGCCGAGGCCGAGGCCATCAGCGCCATCCTCTACCCCAACGACGCCGGCGAGCACGGCCGTCTGCTGCGCCTGAAGCAGGAGTACCTATTTGTTTCGGCCGGCATCTACAGCCTGCTCGACACCTTTGAGAAGGAGCACGGCGAGAACTGGGAGCTGCTGCCGCAGTTTGTGGCCATCCATACCAACGATACCCACCCCGCCATGTGCGGCCCTGAGCTCATGCGCATCCTCATCGACGAGAAGAAGCTCGAGTGGGATGACGCCTGGAACATCGTGACGCAGGTCGTGAGCTACACCAACCACACCATCCTGCCCGAGGCTCTGGAGAAGTGGCCCATCGGCACGTTCTCCAAGCTCCTGCCCCGCGTGTACCAGATCATCGACGAGATCAGCCGTCGTTGGCATGAGTCGTTCGACACCACGCAGGAGGGCTGGCAGGAGCGTCTGCGCCAGACCGCCATTCTGTGGGACGGCGAGATTCGCATGGCCAACCTGTCCGTGATCTGCAGCCACAGCGTCAACGGCGTGGCCAAGATCCACTCCGACATCATCAAGAACATCGTGCTCAAGGACTTCTATGCCCTGACGCCCGAGAAGTTCAACAACAAGACCAACGGAATCTCGCACCGTCGCTTCTTTGCCGAGGCCAACCCCACCTACGCCAAGCTCGTGACCGAGGCCATTGGCGACGGCTGGCTCAAGGACGCCTTTGAGCTGGAGAAGCTCAAGGAGTTTAAGGACGACACCGAGTTCCTGAAGGCCGTGGGTGCCTCCAAGCGCGCTAACAAGGAGCGCCTGGCCGCCTACGTCAAGGCCGAGACCGGTCTGGTCATTGATCCCAACACCGTCTTCGATGTTCAGGTAAAGCGCTTCCACGCCTATAAGCGCCAGCTCATGAACATCATGAAGGTGATGGACATCTACAACCGTCGCATCGCCGATCCCAACTTCCACGTGACGCCGACGACCTTCATCTTTAGCGGCAAGGCTGCCTCGAGCTACACCTTCGCCAAGGAGACCATCCGCCTCATTAACTCCGTGGCCGACGTCATCAACAACGACGCCCGCGTGAACGAGGTCATGAAGGTCTGCTTCATCCCCAACTTCCGCGTGAGCAACGCCCAGCTCATCTACCCCGCCGCCGAGATCTCGGAGCAGATCTCCACGGCCGGCAAGGAGGCCTCGGGCACGTCCAACATGAAGCTCATGATGAACGGTGCCATTACGCTGGGTACCCTCGACGGCGCCAACATCGAGATCGCCGATCTGGCCGGCCGCGAGAACGAGGCCATCTTTGGCCTGACCGCCCCCGAGGTCGAGCAGCTCTGGGCATCCAACAGCTACTTTGCGTGGGATACGCTCAACAACGATCGCGAGCGTCTGGGCCGCGTGATGGACGAGCTCAAGGACAACACCTTTGCGGGTCTTTCGGGCAACTTCGAGAGCATCTACAACGAGCTCATGAACAACAACGATCCCGACCTGGTCATGGCCGACTTCCGCAGCTACGTGGATGCGTGGGAGAAGCTCACGAACAGCTACGGCGACCAGGAGACCTGGAACCGCAAGGCCCTGCTCAACACCGCCTCTTCGGGCTGGTTCTCGAGCGACCGCACCATTCGCGAGTACCGCGACGAGATCTGGCACGCGTAAAGGCGCGCGAGCTCCCTTTGCCGCACAGCATTACTCGACGGGCGCGACCGAGCGCCGCGCCCGTCGCTAATGGGTTTAGGAACATCGATGACAGAAGGAGAAATCGATGAGTAAGAAAGAATGCATCGCGATGCTCCTCGCAGGAGGACAGGGCAGCCGATTGGGGGCACTCACCCAAAAGATCGCCAAGCCGGCGGTTAGCTTTGGTGGCAAGTTCCGCATTATCGACTTTTCGCTCTCCAACTGCTCCAACTCGGGCATCGACACGGTGGGCGTTCTGACGCAGTACCGTCCCTACCTGCTGCATGCCTATGTGGGTTCCGGCGAGGCTTGGGATCTGGACAGCCGAGACGGCGGCGTGTCGATCCTGCCGCCGTACGAGACGCAGACCGGCGGCGCCTGGTATGCGGGCACGGCCGACGCCATCACGCAGAACCTCGACTACATTAAGGCCAACGATCCCGAGTACGTCCTGATTCTTTCCGGCGACCACCTGTATCGCATGGACTACCGCAAGATGCTCAAGACGCACATTGAGAACAACGCCGACCTCACGGTGAGCGTTATGCCCGTGCCGTGGGAGGAGGCCAGCCGCTTTGGCATCCTGACCACCGACCCCGAGGACGGCCGCATCACCAAGTTTACCGAGAAGCCCGAGAAGCCCGATTCGAACCTCGCCTCCATGGGCATCTACATCTTCTCGGCCGACGTACTGATCAAGGCGCTCGAGGAGGACGCCCTGGACCAGCGCTCGAGCCACGACTTTGGCAAGGACATCATCCCCAAGCTGCTCGGCGAGGGCAAGCGTCTGTACAGCTACGAGTTCAACGGCTTTTGGAAGGACGCCGGCACCATCGCCAGCTTCCACGAGACCTCGATGGACCTGCTGGGCAACAACCCCGAGTTCGACCTCTTTGACAAGAGCTTCCCCATCATGTCCAACGTCACCACGCGTCCGCCGCACTACATTGGCCCGGACGGCCGCCTGGACGACTGCCTGGTCTCCAATGGCTGCAAGATCTACGGCACCGCTCGCCACTCGATCCTTTCGACCGATGTCATCATCGAGGAGCGCGCCGTGGTCGAGGACTCCGTGCTGCTGCCGGGTGCGCACGTTAAGAGCGGTGCGCACATCTGCCGCGCAATTTTGGGCGAGAACTCCACGGTCGAAGAGGGCGTGAAGCTCGGCTCTGTCGATACCACCAAGGATACGGCCGTCGTTGGAAATGACGTCGTTATCGGGAAGGGGGAATGATCCGATGATCAATCGCAAGGCCATCGGTTACATCACCGCTAACTACTCTTCGACCTACGGCAGCGTCCTGCTCAAGGACCGCCCCATCGCGTCTGTCCCGTTTTTGGGCCGCTACCGCCTGATCGACTTTCCGCTGTCCAACATGATGAATGCCGGCATTAAGACCGTCGGCGTCGTCATGCCGGGCAACTACCGCTCCCTGATCGACCATGTCGGTTCGGGCAAGGACTGGGGCCTCGACCGCAAGAAGGGCGGCCTGTTCATGGTCCCCGGCAACGCGTATGGCACCACCAAGGGCGGCATGCGCTTCCTGCTGCGCGACATCATCTCCAACAAAACGCTGTTCCAGCGCTCGGAAATGCCCTACGTGGTCATGATGGGCACCAACATCTTGTTCAACCTGGACCTCAACACCATCATCGAGGCGCACGAGAACTCCGGCGCCCAGATGACCGTGGTGTACTGCAAGGCCACGCGCAACATCGAGGACGAGACCAAGCTCGACATTAACGAGAACGGCCGTCTGACCGGCGTGAGCACCGGCGTGGCGTACGGCGATAACGCATCCATGGACTGCTGCATCATCAACCGCCAGACGCTGCTCGAGATTATCGATCACTACCAGGCTGCCGACTATCTGGACCTGCTCGAGGCGCTCCAGGGCGACTTTGGCAACATCGACGTGTGCAGCTACGAGTACAAGGGCGAGGTCGTGGGCGTGTTTAGCGAGAAGTCGCTGTACCGCCGCAGCATGGACCTGCTTGATCCCGCTCAGGCCGACCAGCTCTTCGTTCCCGAGCGCCCGATCCTGACCAAGGCCCACGACGTGCCGCCTTCGCGCTACGCGACCGGTAGCCACGCCTGCAACTCGATCATCTCGGCCGGTTGCATCATCAAGGGCACCGTGCGCAACTCGATCCTGTCGCGCGGCGTCGTGGTCGAGGAAGGCGCCTCGGTCACCAACTCGATCATCAACCAGAGCTGCATCATCAAGAGCGGCGCACGTGTCGAGAATGCCATTCTGGACAAGAACAACGTGGTCCCCACCAACACCGAGCTTCGCGGCACGCCCGAGAACATCCTGGTGCTGGGCAAGGCTCCGTTAACTTCCGACACCACCATCGTACGTTAACGTTGGCACCGCAACATCGCTCGTAACATGTAGAATAGCCGCCCGGTTAGCGCCAGGCGGCTATTCTCGAATTGCAACATGGGAGACAATATGGCTGATTCCAGCAAAAAGATGCAGATCGTGTTTGCCTCGGCCGAGTGCGCACCGTTTGTGAAGACCGGTGGCCTGGGCGACGTGGCAGGCTCGCTGCCCGCGGCGCTTGTGCGCGCCGGCGCCGAAGTTATCGTGATGGTACCCAAGTACGCCACCATCAAGGACGAGTACAAGGCGCAGATGGAGCACTTCTCCGATTTTTACGTGAGTCTGGGCTGGCGCAACGAGTACTGCGGGCTCGAGAAGCTCGAGCACGACGGCGTCACCTATATGTTCATCGACAACGAGCGCTACTTTGCGCGCGACTATCCGTACGGTTTCTTTGATGACGGCGAGCGCTTTGCGTTCTTCTCCAAGGCCATCACCGAGAGCCTGCAGCACCTGCCCGAGGGCTTTGAGTGTGACATCCTGCACTGCAATGACTGGCAGACGGCACTGGCGCCCGTGTTCTTGCGCGAGTTCTACCAGGGCCTTCCGCTGTACGACCGCGTCAAGACCGTGTTCTCGATCCACAACGTGGCGTTCCAGGGCCAGTTTAGCGACACCGTGATGGAGGACATCCTGGGCGTGGCGCATATTCCGGCGGCCGCCTCGCAGCTGCGTTGCGACGCCTGCAGCATCAACTACATGCTGGGCGCGCTGCGCTATGCCGACGCTATCACCACGGTGAGCCCCACCTATGCAAACGAGATCCAGACGCCCGAGTTTGGCGAGGGCCTGGATGGTGTGCTGCGCGAGCGCTCCTACGCGCTGCAGGGCATCCTGAACGGCATTGATGTGGCGGGCTTTGACCCGGCGACCGACAAGCGCATCGCCGCCAACTACACGGTCGAGGACCGTTCCGGCAAGGCCGTGTGCAAGGCCAAGCTGCAGGAAGAGCTGGGGCTCGAAGTTCGCGACGACCGCCCGCTCATGGTGATGGTCACGCGCCTGACGCGCCAGAAGGGCATGGACCTGGTCATGTACGCGCTCGACCGCATTCTGGCCGGCGGCGTGCAGGTGGCGGTGCTGGGCACCGGCGACCGCGACTACGAGGACGGTCTGCGCTACTTCCAGGACAAGTACCCCGGTACCATGGCCGCACGCATCGAGTTCGATCCTGCGCTGTCGCAGCGCATGTATGCCGCCGCCGACATGTTCCTAATGCCTTCGAAGTTTGAGCCCTGCGGCCTGTCGCAGATCATCGCCATGCGCTACGGCACCCTGCCGATTGTTCGCGAGACTGGCGGTCTGAAGGACACGGTGATTCCGTATAACGAGTTTACCGGCGAGGGCACGGGCTTCTCGTTTACCAACTTTAACGGCGACGAGATGGGCGACGCCGTGTTCCGCGCGGCGCGTCTGTTCTGGGATAACCGCGACGCCTGGAACCAGCTGGTCACGCATGCCATGAGCCAGGACTTTAGCTGGACGCGCTCGGCCGATAAGTATCTGGACCTGTACTTCTTTATGCACCCGGAGATCGAGCGCCCGCTGGCTGTTGTCGACGAGCCTGAGGCTGTTGCTGAGCCGGTGGCCGCTGAGGAGCCCAAGGCCGAAGAGAAGCCTGTTGAGGCTGAGCCCGCAAAGGCCGAGCCTAAGGTGAAGGCTGAGGTTGCTCTTGAGGCAGAGGACGAGGTCAAGCTCGCTGCAAAGCCTGCTGCAAAGCCCGCAGCTAAGAAGACCACGACCCGCAAGACGACCGCTAAGAAGGCTACGACGACCAAAGCTGCCGCGACTAGAACAACGGCTGCCAAGACAACGACCACGCGCAAGCGCACGACCGCCGCTGCCAAGAAGGCCGCCGAGGCCGAGGCTGCTCCCGAGGTAAAGGCCGAGGTCGCTGAGGCCAAACCGGCCGCCAAGGCTCCGGCAAAGACCGCTGCCAAGAAGACCACCGCGACCGCCAAGAAGACTACAGCTACGAAGGCGACGGCTACCAAGGCCGCCGCGACCAAGGCAGCCGCAAAGCCGGCAGCCAAGGTCGAGGAGACGCCTGCAGAGTCCAAGACGGAAGCAACCGTCGAGGCCAAGCCCGCTGCCAAGACCACCACGCGAAAGCGCACGACGACGGCCAAGAAGACCACGGCAAAGGCTGCCGCCCCTAAGGCAGAGGCTATGCCCGCCGCCGTCAAAGAGGAGACCAAGCCCGAGGCAAAGCCCAAGCCGGCACCGAAGGCCGCTAAGGTCAAGACCGCTCCGAAGGCTACGGCAAAGGTCGAACCCGCCAAGGAGGCCCCGGTCTCCCCCGCCGCTTCGACCGAGGAAAAGGCTCCGACCAAGAAGACCTCCGTCCGCAAGGCAACGGCCACCCGCAAGCGTCGCTAGCCCACAGACGATCCAAAACCTCATCAAACCCTAAGCAAGGGGCGCTCCAACCGGGCGCCCCTTCTCTGTAGGTAGTGGTAAAACGATTTTCTAGGACAACCGTTCGCCGATGGTAAACGGATGTTGTTTATACAGCCTGTGTACAACAGATATACTTACATCTTGTGCGTAAAGCCCATGGCCCGGAGGCCATGATTCTATTGAACTGGACCGTATTATGAGATTGATTCACAACAGCCGTCTGCCGCTGTTTCGCACTCCGTTTGGCGCTGTGACCACTGGTACTACCCTTTCGCTCTCCGTGATTCTGGAGGATGCCGACCCCAACCAGGCAACGCTTACGCTGCGCACCTGGGTCGATGAAATCGGTGAGTCTCGGTATCCCATGACGCACGAGGGCGACGGCATATTTTCCGTAGAGCTTGAGTGCACTGAGCCCTGTCTTATCTGGTACAGCTTTATCTGCAATATCGAGGGCCAGCCCGAGGTCCGCTTGGGCGCACCGCAGGGTCGCACCGGTGGCGAGGGCGTAACTTACGACTACGCCGAGGTGCCGTCCTTCCAGATTACCGTCTATAAGCACCGCGAAGTGCGTCCCGAGTGGTACGAGCGTGGCATGGTCTACCAGATCTTCCCCGATCGCTACGCCCGCGACGAACACTGGCGCGAGCGCACGCTGGCCGAGGTCGAAAAACCACGCAACGGAATCCAGCGCCGCATGGTCGAGGACTGGAACGAGCCGCCCGTGTACGAGCGCGCCGAAGACGGCTCCATCAAAACCTGGGACTTCTACGGCGGGTCGCTCAAGGGCATCCAGGAAGACCTGCCTCGCATCGCCGAGCTGGGCTTTACAGCCATCTACCTCAACCCCATTTTTGAAGCCACGAGCAACCACCGCTACGACACGGCCGACTACACCAAGATCGACCCGATCCTGGGCACCGAGCAGGACTTTACCGAGCTGTGCCAGGCGGCCGAGAAGCTGGGCATCTCCATCATTCTGGATGGCGTCTTCAACCACACGGGCGATGACTCGATCTATTTCAACCGCTACGGCAACTACCCCGGCGTGGGCGCGTGGCAGAGCGAGGATTCGCCGTGGCGCGATGCGTTTTATTTCCACGAGGACGGCTCTTACGACTGCTGGTGGGGCGTGGGCAATATGCCCGCCATCAATGAGAGCTCCGAGCTGGTACGCGAGCGGCTCCTGGGCAAGGACGGCGTGATCCGTAAATGGTTACGTGCCGGCGCTCATGGCTGGCGCCTCGATGTGGCCGACGAGCTTTCGGACGATTTCCTGACCGAGATCAAGAAGGCAGCACTTGCCGAAAAGCCCGATGCGTTGTTGCTCGGCGAAGTCTGGGAAGACGCCTCCAACAAGATCAGCTACGGCCATCTGCGTCGCTATCTTCAAGGCTCCGAGCTTGACTCGGCTATGGATTATCCCTTCCGCGACATGGTCATCGGCTTTTTGATGGGCTACAAAAACGCCTACCAAGCTGCCGAGGATATCGAGACCCTACGCGAGAACTATCCGCGTGAGGCCCTGTCTTGCGCGCTCAACCTGCTGTCGAGCCACGACCGCCCACGTATCATCTCGGTGTTCGGCGGCGGCCCCGACGAGTCGCAGCTGCCCGAGTGCGAGCGCAGCAAGTGGCGCCTAGACGAGAATTCGATGGGCCTGGCCAAGAGCCGTTTTTGGCTTGCAACGCTCATGCAGATGACGTTCCCCGGCGTGCCTTCGATTTACTATGGCGACGAGTACGGCCTTGAGGGTCTCACCGATCCGGGTAACCGCCGCACCATGCCGACCAAGGAAGACCTGCACGACTTCGATACGTTCGCGATTGTCAAGAACGCATCTGCTGTGCGCCGCGCGCTGCCGTTTATGATCGATGGCGAGATCAAGGCCTTCGCGCTCAACGACGAGGTACTGGCCTATACGCGCACCGGTAAAGACGGTGAGGCCGCGACGGTTATCATCAACCGCAGCCTGCGCAATTCGCACTGCGTGACGATCCCGGCGCTCGGCGAATGTGCGAGCGATGTGATCAGCGGCCACGAGTGCGAGATCCACAACGGTACCGTCACGCTCGATCTGTATCCGCTGGGGTCGTCCATCATCTATCACCACGCCGAGCAACGTCTGCAGGAGCCGCTCGATCACGGCGCGGGCGTCGTATGCCACATCACCTCGGTACCGACTGACGATGGCAAGCCGGGTACGATCGGCGCTCCCACGCGTCGCTTTATCGACCATCTGGCCGCTATGGGCATGCATTACTGGCAGGTTCTGCCTGTCAACCCGACGGACTTCTTCCGCTCCCCTTACGCCGGTCCTTCGGCCTTTGCAGGCAATATCGACCTGCTGCCCGAGAGCCACGAGGAGCTGGCCGCCGACTTTGAGACCTGGAAGGCCCGCGGCGGCGAGGATGCCGATCCGCTGTACACCGCGTTTAAACATCGCAATGCCGATTGGCTCGAGAAGTACTGCGTCTACATGGCCGTTAAGAAGTACTTTGAGGGCGAGTCGCGCCACGATTGGCCGGCCGATGTCGCGCGCTACAACGAGCATCTGATTGACGACAAGCGTTTCCACGACGAGGCAGAGTTGCAGGCGTACATGCAGTACCGCTTTGACCTTGCCTGGTGCGAGCTCATGAACTATGCGCACAAGAAGGGCATCGAGGTCATCGGCGATATCCCTATGTATGTCTCGGACGATTCGGCCGACGCGTGGAGCGAGCCCGAGAACTTCTGGCTGTCCGATACCGGTAAGGCGATTGAGATTTCTGGCGCGCCGCCCGACAACTTTGCGCCCGAGGGCCAGGTGTGGGGCAACCCGACGTTCCGCTGGGACCACATGAAGCAGAACGGCTACCGCTGGTGGATGGATCGCCTACGTCGTGCGTTCTCGCTCTACGACCGCGTGCGCCTGGATCACTTCCTGGGCTTCCACAGCTACTTTAGCATTCCCGCAGGTAAGGCCTGCGCCGACGGGCGTTGGCTGGCAGGCCCGGGCAAGGACCTTTTCCAGACCGCCTATGACGAGTTGGGGCCGCTCAACTTTATCGCCGAGGACCTGGGCTACCTGACGCCCGGTGTTCGCGCCATGGCTTCGACTTGCGGCTTCCCCGGTATGGACGTACTGGAGTTTAGCGATTACGACGTTCGTTGCGGCGTGCACCCTACGCCCGGCAAGATCCTGTACACATCGACTCACGACACGTCGACGCTCGCGGGTTGGTGCACGCGCTCCTTTGCGGGCGGCGACGAGCCGAGCGGTGTTGAGGTGGCAGCCAAGCTGATGAGTGACGCGCTGACAAGCGACGCTCCCCTGGTGATGATGCCGCTGCAGGATGTCCTGGGGCTGGGCGACGACGCGCGCATGAACGTACCGGGCGTGGCCACGGGCAACTGGACCTGGCAGGCTGACGAGGCCGACGTTGCGGCCGCCGAGAGCAAAACCGCACAGCTCCTGCGCAACAACAATAGATTCTGGGGCGAAGCGTGATAAAACCCCCGAAATAGGGTACAGTTACAGACGTTTGAATTTTTGCGGGCAGAGTAATCTGCCCGCTTTGTGCTGAAAAGGAAGTATTATGGCGCGCTACGATTATAAGTGCTCGAGCTGCGGCAACGTGTTTGAGGTTGAGCATCCCATGTCCGAGACCCCCGAGGTCGTGTGCCCCAACTGCGGCGCTCCGGCCGCCAAGACGTTCTCGGCCAGCGGCATCAAGTTTGAGGGCAGCGGCTTCTACAACACCGACCAGCGCAGCGGTGGCTCAAGCACCAGCGCCACAAACGGCTGCTGCGCCAACTGCCCGCATAACCACTAGAAACAACGCGGCCCCGCAATCAACACCGATCGCGGGGCTATTTCTTTGCGCTATGGGTCGACAATTATTTATATTAAATTTTATATCTGATTTTTGATTATCCGCATAAACACTATACTTT